>JBFXJV010000043.1:0-13594 GCA_050174515.1 Methylocystis sp. | reverse complement strand
CGGTGGCGAAGGCGCGCTGCTTCTCGATGTCGGTTCCTTCCTCTGCCGCAGGGTCTTCGATCCCCCAATGCGCCGTCATTGGCTGACCGGGCCAGACCGGACAGATTTCACCCGCCGCGCCGTCGCAGACGGTGAAGACGAAATCCATGTGCGGCGCGTCCGAGCGCGCGAACTCATCCCAGCTCTTCGAACGATAGCCGTCCGTCGGCAGGCCCATCGTCTCCAGCGTCTTGAGCGCATAAGGGTTGACCTCGCCCTTCGGATGGCTGCCCGCTGAAAAGGCGTTGAACCGGCCGGCGCCGCGCGCGCGGAGCAGGGCTTCGGCCATGATCGATCGCGCACTGTTGCCGGTGCAGAGGAACAGCACGTTATAAATCCTGTCCGTCATTGGCGAGACTCACAGTTGAGGGCGGGAAGGGAGTCGGCGGATGCGCATGCCGCGCCGCCGCAGCAGTCTTCGGCGAGAAAGCGCGTCAGCGCATTGAGTCGCGATAGATCGGCCCGATAGACGATGCTGCGGCCGTTGCGGGCGCTGACGACGAGCCTGGCCTGCGACAGCACGTTGAGATGCGCCGAGAGCGTGTTCTGCGGCACGCAGAGCGCACGGGCGACGTCCCCGGCCGGCAGGCCTTCGGGCTCATGCCGCACCAGCAGCCGAAAGGCCTCGAGCCGCGTGGGCTGCGAAAGCGCGGCGAGACAGGCGAGAGCCGATTCTATTTCCATAATTCCAGATATATCGAAATAAATAACGGCGCAATGACAGCGTTCGCGACTACGCTCAGGGCCTCTGTCGGCGCATTGTTGCGCGAGCCTTGCTCTGCTACCCCTTTCGAACGCAGGAGCGTCTCCTATGACCCGCCGTCCGCTCGTCGCCGGAAATTGGAAAATGAACGGGCTGCGCGCCTCGCTCGCCGAGATCGAGGCGATGGGCGCCGCTTATGACGAAGCGCTCCGCGCCCGCACCGAACTGATCGTGTGCCCGCCGGCGACGCTGATCGCGCTTGCGCGCGACATTGCGCTGCGCGGCGGCTTGGGTCTTGGCGGGCAGGACTGCTACGCCGCTCCCGGCGGCGCCCACACCGGCGATATTTCCGCCGAAATGTTCAGGGACGCCGGCGCGTCTTACGTCATCGTCGGCCATAGTGAACGCCGTTCGGATCATGGCGAGACCGACGCCGACGTGCAGGCCAAGGCGGCGGCCGCCCTGCGCGCCGGGCTCACGCCGATCATTTGCGTCGGCGAGACGCGCGCCGAGCGGGAGGCCGGAAATGCTCTGAGCGTGGTCGGCGCGCAGATCGAGGGCTCGCTGCCGGCAGATGCGCCAAGCCAAATCGTCGTCGCCTATGAGCCGGTGTGGGCGATCGGCACGGGCCTGACCCCGACTGCCGCGGACGTCGCCGAAATGCACGCCTTCGCGCGCGAACGCATTGAAGCGCGGCTTGGCTCCGGCAAGAGCGCACAAGTCCGGATTCTCTACGGCGGTTCGGTGAAGCCGTCGAACGCCGGCGAATTGATGCGCGTTGCGAATGTCGACGGCGCGCTTGTGGGCGGGGCCAGTCTCACAGCCCAAGATTTCATCGGCGTCGCGGGCGTTTATCGCTGAGCAGCGCTGGACAATCGTATTAGGGCCGATAAAGTCGTTGTGTTGGGGGAGCGCGGCGCTCTCGAAATTGATTGGATAAAGGAACATACGATGGACCCGAATGATTTCGGCGCCATTGGAATGGGCGCAGGCGATAATGATTATTCCGGTTCGCGATTCAGCGAGGTCCGCGACGCGGTTTTCGCCAATCCCTACCAAAAGGTCTGGGGCCGGGAGGGAGAGCCGCCGCTCCCCTTCGTGATGCCGACCTTTTTCGACATGATGCGCGAGCTATGGAAGGGCAGGCACTTCCTTACTCAGGCCGCCAGGCGATCCGTCGACTCGCGCAGCGATCTGAGGTGGGGACCTGACGGAAAGGGCTTCAGACGCATCGTGCACCCTTGGGGAGTCGTGCTGACAGGACTTTGGGAAATCACCGAAGACAGCGGCTACACCGGCTATTTCCAGAAGGGCGGCAAGGCGCTTATCGTTGCGCGCTATTCGGACGGCGGCGCAGTGCAGCGCGGAAATCCGCGCGGGCAGGGCATCGCCGGCAAGCTCTTCCCGACAACCGACCCAGACCATAGAGAGCCGTTGCGAACGGCGAATTTCTTCACGATCGACGATATCGTCGGCGCGTCGACGCGCCACATCAACGACGTCGAATTCGTCAATGCGCCGAACGTCACTCTGTCGAACGATTGGCGAACCTCGCCGATCATCATGGCTGCGGGCGTCGTCTTCACCCTCGTCGATAAGAACGCCACCGAGCGACAGCTCCACGAAATCGCCGAACTCGGCAAGCCTCGAGACGTTCCGACGCGCGCTCCGCGCTTCATGCGCTTGAGGCTGGCGCCGAACCATCCGCGAATTGAAGGAGAGGGACTGGATTCACGCGATGAATTGCTGGCGATGATGTTCGATAAGGGCGATCCGCAACCCAAGCGCAAGATTGTCTTGACCATCGAAGTCACCGACGATGGCGAAGTGACCGGCCGCACGGGATTCAAGAAAGGGACGTTCCGCAATTGGCGGCGGATCGGCGCGATAACTTTCGATAACGCCGTCGCTTCTTATAACGGCGATCACGTGTTGCATTTCCACCATCCCTATTGGCGCACGGACCGTAACGATCCCGCGACCCAGTTCCGGCCGGGACCGCGAACCAGGGAAGCGGAGATGGCCGACGCTCTGTAGGCTTGCCGCCCCGCGGGACGCCCGATATAAGCGCGACGCCTGACAATTCTCCAACGACGAGGCGATGCGCTCTATGGCGATCGAACGCACTTTTTCCATCATCAAGCCCGACGCGACGAAGCGCAATCTCACCGGCAAGATCAACGCGCTGATCGAAGACGCAGGCCTGCGCGTCATCGCCCAGAAGCGCATCCGCATGACGCGCGAACAGGCGGAAACCTTTTACGCCGTGCATAAGGAACGCCCCTTTTTCGGCGAACTCGTCGACTTCATGATTTCCGAACCGGTCGTCGTGCAGGTGCTCGAAGGCGAAAACGCCATTGCGCGCTATCGCGAAGTCATGGGCGCGACCAATCCGGCGAACGCCGCGCCGGGCACGATCCGCAAGGAACATGCGCTGAGCGTCGGCGAGAATTCGGTGCATGGCTCCGACGCGCCGGAAACGGCGGCGGTGGAGATCGCCCAGTTCTTCTCGGGCAACGAGATCGTCGGCTAACGGCTCGTCATGCCCGCGTTGGTCGCGGGCATTTGGCTTCCCGTTTTTGCGTGGATGGCCGGGCCAAGCCCGGCCATCGGTCTTTGCGTCCGCTCACGCCTCCGCGCTTTGAGGAAAATACGCCTGCATGAGCCTGTCGCGATAGGCGACAAGATTTGGTTTCGCGAGCGCGGCGTCGCGAACGGCGCTCTCCGCCATTGGCGCCAGCACCGTGGCCACAAAGGCGAAGACGGTCGCGTCAGCGCTGCTGGGCTTATCGCCGAATAGATAGGGCTTGTCGCCGATCAGCGTGGACAGCGCTTCGACGTCGCGAATGCCGAGCGCGTCGATTTCCGCCGCGCCGTGACGGCCGACGCCCTGCGCCCATAGCGCGTTTGCCACCCTGCGGCGAATGAACCATTTCGCCAGCGGGCGCACGATCGCGGGCGCGCTGTCAAAAAACCGCGCCGGACCGCGTTCGAAATTCGCATCGTCCATCCAGCGCATATGAACGATGATCCAATAGAAATGCTCCTCGCACATTTTCTCGACGCACCAGCCGACCGCCTTTTGTTCGTCTGACAGATGGGCGTCTAACTTCCCGCCGTATTTCCTTTCGATATGGAAGCGGATGAAGGTCGAGTCGGCGATAATCTCGCCATCGTCATTGATATAGGGCTGCTTGCCCTTCGGCGCCTTGGAGAAGCCGCTGCGATCTTCGACATAGTCGAGGCCGGCGAGCTTCAAGAGAAGCATCGCCTTGATCACGAAAGGCGATGCGTCAGGCAGGCCTGCGACGGGACGAAAGCAATAAAGAGTGATCGTCATGAAATCCTCCTGAGCGTCGCTGTCGCATCGGGAACGATAAGCGCGGCGTCATCGGGCGCCGGCGCGCCGACCACGCGATTGCCTTCGACGCGCGCCGCGCCTGACGCGACCAGCCGCAGCGCCATCGGATAGATGACATGTTCCTGCGCAAGGACGCGCGCGGCGAGCGTTTCCGGCGTGTCGTCGTCAAGCACCGGCACGGCGGCCTGCGCCACGATCGGACCTTCGTCCATTTCGGGCACGACGAAATGCACCGTAGCGCCGTGAATCTTCGCGCCATCGGCGAGCGCCCGCGCATGCGTGTCCAGTCCGCGATAGGCGGGCAGCAGCGCAGGGTGGATGTTGAGCATCCGCCCGCGCCATTGACCGACGAACCAGGGCGTGAACATCCGCATGAAGCCGGCGAGGCAGATGAATTCGATGTGATAGGTTTCGAGCACGATTTGCAGCGAACGTTCGAATTCCTCGCGCCCCGCATAAATTTTATGATCGACCGCGGCCGTGGCGACGCCTGCGGCCTTCGCTTTGGCGAGGCCCGGCGCATCCGGACGGTTCGAGAGCACGAGCGCGATGTCGGCCGGGAAGCTCTGATCTCTCGCCGCCGCGATCAGCGCGTCCATGTTCGAGCCGCGCCCGGATATGAGAATAGCTGTGCGCAGCCGCGTCACAACGCCAAGGTTCCGCGCGCAACGACTCGCTCCGCGCCATTGGCCTCGATGATTTCGCCGATGCGCAGGGGCTTTTCGCCGGCAGCGCGCAACGCGCTCTCCACCTCGCCGGCGCCGGGCGCTGACGCGACGACAACCATGCCGATTCCGCAGTTGAAGGTGCGCAGCATCTCGCTTGACGCGATCTCGCCGGTCTTCGCCAGCCAGCAGAAAACCGGCGGAACCTCGAATGCCGACAGATCGAGCGTGACGCCAAGCCCGCTCGGCAGCACGCGTGGCAGATTGTCGGGAAAGCCGCCGCCGGTAATATGGGCGAGGGCGGCGATATGCGGCGTCGCCTTCAAGGCGGCGAGAAGCGGTTTCACATAAATGCGCGTCGGCGTCAGCAGCGCCTTGGCGAGATTGAGATCGCGCGCGAAGGGCGCCGTCGCGTTCCACGCGAGTCCGGCGCGCTTCACAATGCTGCGCACGAGCGAAAAGCCGTTGGAGTGGACGCCGGAGGAGGGAAGGCCAAAGACGACGTCGCCCGCGCAGACGTCGCGGGGCAGGAGGCGATCGCGCTCGGCGGCGCCCACGGCGAATCCGGCAAGATCATAGTCGCCGCGCGCGTAGAGGCCCGGCATTTCCGCGGTCTCGCCGCCAAGCAAGGCGCAGCCGGCCTCGACGCAACCGGCGGCGATTCCTTTCACCACCGCGGCGGCGGCGCTCGGGTCGAGCTTTCCGGTTGCGTAATAATCGAGAAAGAAGAGCGGTTCAGCGCCTTGAACGACGAGGTCGTTGACGCACATCGCGACGAGATCGATTCCGATCGTGTCGTTGAGACCGGATTCAATCGCGATTTTCACCTTGGTGCCGACGCCGTCATTGGCCGCGACGAGCACCGGGTCGGAAAATCCCGCGGCCTTGAGGTCGAACACGCCGCCAAAACCGCCGATCTCGCCGTCGGCGCCGGAGCGCCGCGTCGAACGAACCGCGGGACGGATCAGGTCGACGAGCCGGTTGCCCGCGTCGATGTCGACGCCTGCTTCAGCGTAGGTAAGTCCCGAAGTTCGATGTTGCATCTCATCCTTCGCGCAGGAGGCGCCGGCGGTTAGATGGGCGCAAGCGGCGGGTGCTGTCAAATCCGCCGGGAAGGGCTAGGTTATTGTGCGTTTGCACAAATATTTTTGCGGCGAGCCATGTTGAATGCCGCCGTACAGGAGTGGCGTGATGAAATTCCGTTTCACCATTGATGATATCGCGGCCGCGCGCGACGCCGGCGCGATCGACGCCGAGACATTCGAACGGCTGTCGCAATTTCTGGAGTCGGGGCGCGCGGCTGCGGCGGAAGCGGCGTCACAGGCGCCGCGCTACGACGTCGTCAATGTGCTCTGGTACGCCGGCGCGCTGATTGTGCTCGGCGCCATGGGCATGTTCTCGACGACGGCCTTCGGCTTGTGGGGCGCCAAGGCGCTGCTCGTCACGGCGGTCGCCTACGCCGCCCTGTTCAATCTCGCCGGCGCCTATCTGTGGAAGAAGCGCGGTCTGCGCACGCCGGGCGGACTGCTTATCGCCTGCGCGGTCGGCATGGCGCCGCTCGCGATCTTTGCGCTGCAATCCATGTTCGGCCTCAGTCCGGCCGGCGAGGCGCGTCCCTATGGCGATTTTTACGTCTGGATCAAATCGAGCTGGCTGCCGATGGAGCTGGGAACGATCGGCGCCGCCTCAATCGCGCTGCTCGCCTTTCCATTTCCCTTCCTGGTGATGATCATCGCCTTCTCGCTGTGGTTCATGTCGATGGACCTGACGCCCTGGCTGATGGGCGTGCACGAGTTTTCGTGGGATCAGCGGGCGAGCGTGAGCATGTATTTCGGCCTCGCCGTGCTTGCCGTCGCCTGGCTCGTCGATCTCAAGCGCTGGCGCGGGGGCGATTTCGCCTTCTGGCTGCATCTTTTCGGTCTGATGGCTTTTTGGGGCGGGCTGACCGCGCAGCACAGCGGCGGCGAATTGGGCAAGGCGCTCTACTGCGCCATCAACGTCGCGCTGATCTTCCTGTCAGTGTTTCTCATGCGTCGGGCCTATGCGGTGTTCGGCGCGGTCGGCGTCACGACCTATCTCGGCTATCTCGCCAGCAGCGTTTTTCAAGATTCGATCCTCTTTCCCTTCGCGCTTTCCGGGATCGGCGTTCTGCTGATTGTCTTCGGTCTGATGTTCCATCGCTATGGCGCGGCCATGGGCGCCGAGATCGGCGAACTTCTGCCGGCGCATTTGCGTGGACTGCGCCCGGCCCATGCGCGCGAGCGGGGCTGAAGCACGACCGACGCTCAGGCGCCATAGACCGCGCTGCGAAAAAGCGGAACCCGGCATTTCACATGAAGCGCGCCCTAAATTTCTGGAATCGATGACGTTATCCGCATTGGGCGATTCCGCCCAAATGCAGCGTGATCTAGGCCCCTGGCGCGATCGATTGATTGCGCTTTGGGCGGATGCGGATTATATAGGCGGCATCCCAACATGGACGGTCGTTCTGTGGGTCGCTAGCGCCGGGCGGCGCGGCGCCGGACGCAGCCGCTGTGTCTCGATCCAGGAGTTTCCAAGATGGGCAACGCCCCGCTGATGCCGAAGGCCACAGCCGTCTGGCTCGTCGAAAATACATCGCTGTCGTTCGATCAGATCGCCGATTTCTGCAAATTGCACCCGCTCGAAGTGAAGGGCATCGCCGACGGCGAGGTCGCGGCCGGCATCCGCGGCCATGATCCGATCACATCGGGACAGCTCACGCGCGAGGAAATCGAGAAGGGCGAGAAAAACCCCGACCATCGTCTCCATCTCTCGGTCTCGAAAGTGGTCGTGCCGGAGGTCAAGAAGGCGCGCGGTCCACGCTATACGCCGCTGTCGCGCCGTCAGGATCGTCCGAACGCCATTCTGTGGCTCGTGCGCAATCATCCAGAGCTGAAGGACGCCCAGATCATGCGTCTCGTCGGCACCACGAAGACGACGCTGAAGGCGATCCGCGAGCGCACCCACTGGAATTCCGCGGCCCTGACGCCGATGGACCCGGTGACGCTCGGACTTTGCTCGCAGATCGAACTCGACTTCGAGGTCAACCGCGCGGCGAAGGATAAGCCGCCGGTCGAGGATCATGGACAGACGCTGGTGCCCGCGAGCGTCACCACCAGTCCGCGGGCCGAACCGGCGTCGACCGAGGATGTCTTCGGCAAGACGGCTCCGGCCGCTCCTGCCGAAGAAGAAGACAATTTCGACGCCGATCGCGTATTCGGCCGGCTGAAGGACGTAGATTTCGGAGAATAGCGACTGTCGGAAACGCAGGCCGATTGATCAACCTCATTCTCGCGCGTATCCTTTGAGGATGACGTCTTCCGTGCTCAATTTCGACGGGCTCGCGTCGAAATTCTTCGCTGGCTCATCGGTGACGCAAATCGCGCTCGCGGGTTTTGTCTTCGCGGCGGTTAAATTCGTTCGTTAACCGGCGCGCGGCGCCCTTTCGGATCATGGACTCGCCGGATGACCGACTCGCCTTATGATCGCGACCTTGAACGAAATCCCGCGAATTTTCAGCCGCTGACACCCATCACCTTCCTGGCGCGGGCGGCGGCCGTCTTTCCCGAGCGCATCGCCATGGTTCACGGGCCGCTGCAGCGCAATTATCGGGACTTTTACGGGCGGAGCCGGCGGCTCGCGAGCGCGCTTGAAAAGGCTGGCCTTGGGCGCGGCGACACCATTTCCGTCATGCTCGCCAATACGCCGGCGATGCTCGAATGCCATTACGGCGTTCCGATGATGGGCGGCGTGCTGAATACGCTGAACACGCGGCTCGACGCCGCGATCCTCGCCTTCACGCTCGATCACGCCGAGACGAAGGCGCTGATCGTCGATCGGGAATTTTCAGGCGTCATTCGCGAGGCGCTTGCGCTCGCCAAGACGAAGCCTCTGATGATCGACTACGTCGATCCGGAATATGACGGCCCCGGCGAGCGGCTGGGCTCCGTCGACTATGAGGAATTCCTGCTTTCGGGCGACGCCGAGTATCAATGGTCGCCGCCCAGCGACGAATGGGACGCGATCTCGCTCAATTACACGTCCGGCACGACGGGCGATCCGAAAGGCGTCGTCTATCACCACCGCGGCGCCTATCTGACCGCTCTCGGCAATGTGCTCACCGGCGACATGGGCCGCCACCCGGTCTATCTGTGGACGCTGCCGATGTTCCATTGCAACGGTTGGTGCTTCCCCTGGTCAATTTCGGTCAACGCCGGCATGCATGTCTGTCTGCGGCAGGTGCGCGCGGGCCATATTTATGAGCTGATGGCCGAACATGAGGTCACCCATCTCTGCGGCGCTCCCATCGTCATGTCGACGCTGCTCAACGCCAGCGAGTCGGAAAAAAGGCCGTTGAAGCAAACCGCGCGCTTCTTTACCGCCGCCGCGCCGCCGCCGCAGTCGGTGCTCGCCGGCATGAAGGCCGCCGGCTTCGAGGTTACGCATCTTTACGGATTGACCGAAACTTACGGTCCCGCCGCCGTCAACGAATGGCAGGAAGACTGGGATTCGCTCGACGGCGGCGCGCAGGCGCAGCTGAACGCGCGTCAAGGCGTGCGTTATCTCGTTCTCGAAGATCTCGACGTGATCGACCCCGACACGATGCAGCCCGTGCCGCGCGACGGCGCGACGATGGGCGAAGTCATGTTTCGCGGCAATGTGGTCATGAAAGGCTATCTTAAGAACAGGGGCGCCTCGGACATGGCGTTCCACGGCGGCTGGTTTCATTCGGGCGATTTAGGCGTGCGCCATCCCGACGGCTATATCCAGCTAAAAGATCGTTCCAAGGACATCATCATATCGGGCGGCGAAAATATCTCCTCGATCGAGGTCGAGGATGCGCTGTTTCGACATCCCAAGGTTCGCGCCGCGGCGGTTGTCGCCGCTCCCGACGACAAATGGGGCGAGACGCCTTGCGCATTCGTCGAACTGAAGGACGGCGAATCGGCGACGGCGGAGGAGCTGATCGCTTGGGCGCGTCAACATTTGGCGCATTTCAAATGCCCGCGCCATGTCGTCTTTTGCGAGCTGCCGAAGACCTCGACGGGGAAGATACGCAAATATGTTCTGCGCGAACGGGCGCGAGAAATCTGGCCTGCGAGCGCGACCACTGCGTCCCTGTGACGGCCGAAAGATTGGGTCAACCGTCGAAAAGCAGCGTCGAAAAGCAGAGAAGCCAGCAGTCCTTGAGACTGCCGGCTTCGCGTCGAGGGCGGAAGGCCGAAACTTTCCGCGCCTCGCGGTTCGCGCTAGATTAGAAGAACAGGCCGAGGCAGCCGCCCGCGAGACCGCCGACGACAGCAGCCGCGATCGTGTTCGCCATGCCGCCAAGCGCGACGGAAGCGAGACCACCGAGGATGACCGCGCCGATGCCGGCGAAAACGTAGGTGTTCGTGGTGATTTCGAGTTCTTTAGCCATTATTCTTAACTCCTCTTATTTTCGTTCCCTGAGTCGCGCCTTGTTCGCCCGGCGTGTTCTCATCCCAAAAGGGCGCGTCATTTCGACGCAGGCGGAGGTTAGCACAAGATGGCGCTGAGTCAATCACGGATGCGACAGGATGTCGCGTATGTAATTATCTGATATATAATCATATTTGATGGCTCAGGTCATTTGGTCGGCTTAAGGAGACAAGCAGATCACGTTTTCAACACCCTTTTGTGACCGCCCTCCGGTCGCGAACCACCCGCCCGAATTCGTTTTCGTCGAAGACGGACGCTATACCCGCTGCCGATGACCAAAAAGAACTCTGACGTCGATCCCGCAGAACCGGTGGCTCGCAAACCTGATCGCGGGTTCAAGGCCACTCTCGCTCCTCTTCGGCCCCTGTTGCCATATGCGCTGCGCTACAAGCGAACGATCGTTCTCGCCTTTATAGCGTTGCTCATGGCGGCGGGCGCGACCCTCACCCTGCCGCTCGCCGTGCGGGGCATGATCGACCACGGCTTTTCCGCCGACAGCGCCGGCGCGGTGAACGCCTATTTCGGCGCGATGATCGCCGTCGCGGCGACGCTCGCGATCGCTTCCGGCACCCGCTACTATTTCGTCATGACGCTTGGCGAGCGCGTCGTCGCCGATCTACGCGCCTATCTCTTCAAACATCTCACGACTCTCGACGCCGCCTTCTACGACACGGCGAAGACCGGCGAGCTCCTCTCTCGGCTCACCGCGGACACGACACAGCTGAAATCCGCCTTCGGCTCGTCGGCGTCGGTCGCCTTGCGCAATCTTTTCATGTTCTTCGGCGCAATCGTGATGATGGTCGCGACGAGTCCCAAGCTCGCGGGGCTGGCGCTAGCGGCGATCCCGATCATCGTCCTGCCGCTGATCGGCGCCGGTCGCGCGGTGCGCCGGCGTTCGCGTCACGCGCAGGACACGCTGGCCCAGGCCTCGGCCTATGCCGGCGAAAACCTCTCGGCCGTGCGCGCGATGCAGGCCAATGGCGCTCAGACCTATACGACGGGGCGGTTCGCCCGCGCGGTCGAATCCGCCTATGAGGCCGCCCAGGCCGCGACGCTGCTTCGCGCCTTCGTGACCTCCGGCGCCATCCTCGTCGTGTTCACCAGCGTGGTCGGCGTGCTTTGGCTCGGCGCGCAGGATGTGCTCGCCGGTCGGATGACCTCCGGCGTTCTGTCGCAGTTCGTCCTCTATGCGGTGCTCGGCGCCAGTTCGTTGGGCGAACTCTCGCAGACCTGGAGCGAACTCTCCGCCGCCGCTGGGGCCGCCGGGCGCATCGCCGACATTCTCGCCATTCAGCCGCGCATTGTCGCGCCGTCGCGCCCGGTTCATCCGCCGGCGCGCTGGAAAGGAGCAATCGCCTTCGATCATGTGCGCTTCGCCTATCCGACCGCGCCTGACCGGGCCGCCTTGCAGAATTTCTCGCTCGTCGTCGAGCCCGGCGAGCGGGTCGCGCTTGTCGGTCCGTCGGGGGCGGGCAAATCGACGACCTTTGCGCTGCTCCTTCGCTTCTACGATGTCGACTCCGGCGCGATTACCCTCGACGGCGTCGATCTGCGTGACCTTGATCCGGCGGCGCTGCGCAAAGCGATCGCGCTCGCGCCACAGGATCCGGTGATTTTCGGGCTCTCCGTCGCTGAAAATATCGCCTATGGGCGCGAAGAGGCGTCGAGCGAAAAAATCGTCGCCGCGGCCAAGCGCGCCCAGGCGCATGACTTCATCATGGCGCTGCCGATGGGCTACGACACGCTGCTCGGCGAGCGCGGCGTCACGCTCTCCGGCGGTCAGCGCCAGCGTCTCGCTATCGCGCGCGCAATATTGGCCGACGCGCCGGTGCTGCTTCTCGACGAGGCGACCTCGGCGCTCGACGCCGAAAATGAGTCGCTGGTGCAGGCGGCGCTGCATGACGTGATGCATGGGCGCACCAGCCTGGTCATCGCCCATCGCCTCGCGACCGTGCTCGAAGCCGATCGCATCGTCGTCATCGATGACGGGCGCATGGTGGAGCAGGGGACGCATGCCAGCCTGATCGCCGCCGGCGGTCTTTATGCGCGGCTGGCCAAGCTGCAGTTCGACACCGATCGCGCCGGCGCCGCCGCTTGAGGAAGCTGATCGGGCGGATCGAAACGGCGGCACCGCGCGGCCTGTGTCAGTCCTTGTCACATTGAAGAACCGCCACGAAGCTCAGCCGGGTTCACGCCCCGCGAAAGCGACGCTATGGCGATGCTGCGGCGGCGGCTCTGAATCGGCAAATTCGCTCATGACTTTGGTGCGCAACAGCGACCCGAGATATTTCACATATTCCTTGCCGATGAAGCGCGCGACGCGGAGATTGCTGACCCAATCCGCGACATCGATATGCTCGCTGATGACCGGAAACGGATAGAGTTCGACATCCGGCAGGGCGGCGGAGATTTCCACCAGGGCGCGCGGCATGTGGTAATTCGAGGTGACGACGATGAGCGTGCGGGTGATGTTGTGCTGGCGCGCCCAGGCGCGCGTTTCTTTGGCGTTTCCGGCGGTGTCGAGCGCCTGGTAGCCGAGATCGACGCAGCAATCGAAAAGCTGGCGCGACACCGGCAATATTTTCGCAATGACGGCGCTGCGGGTCGCCCGATTGACGCCGGTGATGAGCATGCGGCGCGCCTGTCCGCTCGCCAGGAGGGTCGCGGCGTCGAGCACGCGGTCCGAGCCGCCGGTCAGCGCGACGATCCCCTCCGCCCGCGCCGGAACGGCAAATTCCGCGCGCGGCAGCGACAGCGCGAAGCCAGCAAAGCCAAAAAGAAACGCCGCGCCGGCAAAAGCGCCGCCTGCGAAGATCGCGCCGGCGATCTTGCGGACGGCGCTCAACTTATTCTCGCCCTGGCTCAGGGGAGTCGTCACTTTTGCGATCCTTTGCTCATGCCTTTAAACGCGCGAAACCCGATTCTGACGCGACTATAGTCTGATTTTGGCGCCGACGTTATTGGCGCCGGCTTAGCCGAGGCGCCACAGATGGCGCAGCACGATATATCGCGAAAGAAAGCCGGTGAGCGTCGCTACGCCGCCCACAAGCAGCAGGATCACCAGGAAACCGCTGGGACCGATCGAGAAATCGCCGAACATCGCCTCCATCTGCTCGCCCCCGCCAGTCGTCCGCCATCGCTGCGAAAGAAATTGCGCCAGGATGAAGAAGGCGATCGCGCCGCCGCCGCCGATCAGAGCGCCGCGAAAGCCCAGCGCCATGAAGCGGCGCTGAAATTCCAGGGCGATGAATGCATCGGCGGCTCCGACGAGGTGCTGCAGTTCGACGATTTCGCGAGTGGTCGCGTCCGGCGCCCGGGTCGCCGACGCCACGGCGTCCGCCTTGG
>JBFXJV010000042.1:0-13732 GCA_050174515.1 Methylocystis sp. | reverse complement strand
TTTCGTCCTGCTGAGAGATCAGAGGTTCGCCGTCATTAGACGAAGCAGCCATCGATTCCTTTCTCCAAAGCCAAACTCCCTATCCTCGGATAAAACCGATGGGAGGGCGCAATGTTCCGAAAGGCGGTTCCCAAGCGCGCCCATCGCAGAGGTCCCGCTTGGTGGCGGCGCAAGAAATATCCACGAAAAAAAGCGAGGCCGTAACTTAGCTGAACGGGCTTTCGACGCCCGGGGGCAATGCGACGTCAAAGCTTTTGTTGATCGCCGAAAACATCTGGTAAAAGCCCGATAAAACGACGAGCTCGACAAGACCTTCGACGCCGAACGCCTTAATGGCTTCGTCCTGAACGCGCGGCGGAATGTTTTGCCAGGACAATGCCGGATCGAGCACTTGCATGACGAGATCATAGGGCGCAGTCGCTATGCCGCGTACATCCTCGCCCCGCTGCAGCGCGCCAATGAGCGTCGATGGAACGCCCGCCGCTTCGGCGTGCTGAATGTGATCGACCCATTCGAAGGCGGCGCCGGTGTGGCGCGCGACGAAGAGCACCACGAATTGATAGACATCACGCGGCAGATGGCCCTCGAACTTCAGGTAATAGCCGAGGTCCTCGATCTTCGCGCAAAGTTGCGGATGGTTCATCAGCGCCGCGTAGGGGCCGCCGAAATGTGCGCCTTGCGCTTTCCGCCGCTCGACCATCCGGTCGTAAAGCGCGCGATCGGCCGGCGACAGCTTTGAAGGATCGAAAGGCAACTGAGCCATTGGCGCTCTCTCACTCGTGGTAGGAATAGGCCGCAATGGCCTCGGCCCAATCCTTCACCGGCGTCGTGAAGGCCTTGTCGGCTTTGACGTCGATGAGGCAGGGGCCCTCGCCCTGCAGCGCTCTCTCGAACGCGCCGGCAAGATCGCCAGGAGACCGCACGGTTTCGGCGCGAGACCCCAAAGCTTGCGCGAAGCCGGCCCAGTCATGGTCCGGCAAACGCGTGAGTTCGTCGGGCATAGGCCCCAGTCGATGCGCGCGCAGCCAGACATTGCCGAGAGCCGCATTGTTGATCACGACATAGATCACCGGCAACTGGTAGCGCGCCGCGGTCGCGATTTCCATGCCGCCCATGCGCATGCAGCCATCGCCGGTGATGACCGCCACGCGCCGGCGCGGCTGTGCGCATTGGACGCCGATCGCAGCGCCGATCGCCCAGCCCATCGGGCCGAGATTGGTGGCGGAAACATAGGTTCTTGGTTCGTAGGATTCCCAATAATGCCCGGCGAAGGCCCGATGCGCGCCGGAGTCGACGACCAGAACGCCGTCGCGCGGAAAGGCCTTTCTCAGCTCGCTGACGACGCGCGCCGGATGAATGGGAACGGCGTCGCTGTCACAGTTTTCCGGGTCCTGCAGCCGGGGCTTCGACCGAATTTCTGAAACCCAGCTCGCGCGCGCGGCGAGCGTCGGCTCGAGCGGCCTGCGCAGACGATCGCTTTGATCGAGCAGATAACGCAGATAGGCGCCGCAACTCCCGACGACGCCGCCATCCTGCGCATGCGTCCCGATTGCGGAGGGCAGCAAATTCACGCAGATCGAGGCGTCGGGCTTTAGCTGCAGCGCCCAATGCATCGTGTCGCGCTCATTCAGACCTGATCCCAAAATAATCAGCAAATCGAGCGATGGGTCCGTCAGCGCGGCGCGGGCGTGATGCGTTCCCGCATAGCCGAACACGCCAAGCGAAAGAGGATGGTCCTCGGCAAAAACGCCTTTGCCGCGCAACGTCGTCGCGACGGGAATGCGCCAAAGCTCGGCGAATTCCTTTAGCGCTGCGGCGGCGTCCGCATGCTCGACGCCCGCCCCGGCGAGAATCGCGATTTTTTCTGGCGGCTTGCCGTCGGCGCCGCCTGAGAAATGTCGCAGCGACGATTCGGCGGCCGTCATTGACAGCGCGTCATAGTCGATCAGCGCTCGGTCGATCGGCGCATGGCTGACCGAAAGCTCCGCGGCCAAACAGTCTCCCGGCAGTGAGAGATGCACCGGCGTGGTCGGGCGGGTGCGAAGCTGCAACAGCGCGTGCTGAAACAAATGCGGCATATTCCTCGGACTGTCGATTGACGAGGAGTAGCGCGTCAGCGGCTTCATGACGGAGACGTCGTCCAGCGTCTGTGGACTGGCGTCCTGAAACACGCCCAAGCCCTCAAGCACGGTCGCTACTTCGCCGCTCAACAGAAGAAGTGGCGAGCCGTCGGTCTGCGCGGTCGCCACCGCGGTGACGGCGTTGGTCAGGCCAGGGCCGCCGATGCAGAGCGCAGCGCCGAAATTTCCGCTCGCCCGCGCATAGCCGTCGGCCATGTAGGCGGCGCCGCCCTCTTGTGCGGCGACGATCGGAGTGAGCGCCTTCTGCCTGCCCAAAGCCGGCAGAAAAGGGTCGACGAGTCCGCCGGGCACCATGAACAAATGGTCGAGTCCTTCGCTCGCCAGCGCCTCGAGGATGAAATCGACCCCTAGCGGCATTGATGCTCCAGTTCGGGATTCGCGCGCCCGTAGCGGGCCGGCCAGTTATTGATTGCGAAGCATAGTCGAGCGAAAGCGTCACGATCAATCGAGATTTGCTTAACCCGCCGCACGCCGAATTCGGGAAAGCTAATTCTTGACGTCGATGGCGCGCCGCTCGTCCAATGCAAGCGACTCAGTTTCGTCTTTCAGCTCAACGCCGGTCAATTGGCGTCGGCGGGCTTCGTTGCAAAGATAAAGCAGCTTTCGCGTCGCCTCGTCGTAGCTTAGTCCTTGCGGACGGATATTCGAGAGACAGTTGCGCTCGGCGTCGGTGCGGCCGATACGCGGCGCAAAAGTGAGATAGACGCCGAGACTATCTGGCGAGGAGAGCCCAGGCCGCTCGCCGATGAGCACCGCCGCGAGTCTTGCGCCAAGCGTCTCGCCGATGTCGTCGCCAAGCGCCACGCGCCCCTGTTCGGCGAGCACGATCGGCGCGACTCTCCACGACGTTTGTTTGAGGGACTGCAGCGTCTTTTCGAGCAGCGGAATGGCGTGCCGGGCGATCGCACGGGCGGATAGTCCTTCGGCGATAATGAATGCGATGTCGTAATCGCCCGCCAGGGACTTCAGCCGTTCGCGGGACTCCTCATCCAGTCTCCGGCCAAGGTCCGGGCGCAGCAGGAAGCTGCGCCGGTCGCGCGCGGAGCTACGAACGCGAACGGCCGAAAGCCCGCGCGACGTTAAAGCGTCGAAGAGGGTTTCGACGTCGAGCCGCTCTTCGACGGCGTCGCGCGCCTCGGCATGCGCCAGTTGGAAGTCCAGCGTGGCGCGGGTAGTGAGCGCCGTCCCGGCGCGCGGCAGGAATATTCGCGCCGGCGTCGCCGAACGCAGTCTCGCAATCATGTCGGGAGGGACCGGGCGACGATCCGCCATTCTCACGCTCTTTCGAGAAGCGGCGCGAAGGACGCGGGAAGCGCCTGCGGCTGCGGTTCGCCGCGAGCGTCGCTAAGTCCGACGTCGCTCAGCCATTCTGCGAATTCCGGCGCCGGCGCCAGATTGAGCATGCGCCGCACGGCGAGCACGTCATGATAGGAGGTGCTCTGGTAATTCAGCATGACGTCATCCGCGCCAGGAACGCCCATGACATAATTGACGCCGGCGACGGTGAGCAGCGTCAGAATATCGTCCATATCGTTCTGGTCGGCTTCGGCATGATTGGTGTAGCAGACGTCGCAGCCCATCGGCAGTCCGAGCAGCTTTCCGCAGAAATGGTCTTCGAGCGCCGCCCGCGTGATCTGCTTGCCGTCGAAGAGATATTCCGGCCCGATAAATCCGACGACCGTGTTGATCAGCAAAGGCTCGAACATGCGCGCGACGCCATAGGCGCGCGCTTCCAGCGTCTGCTGATCGCAATTCCAATGGGCGTTAGCCGAAAGCGCGCTGCCCTGGCCGGTTTCGAAATACATCACATTGTCGCCGATCGTTCCTCGCTTGAGGGCAAGCGCCGCTTCGCGGGCTTCGCGCAAGAGCGCGAGGTCGATCCCGAAGCTGGCATTGGCGGCCTGGGTGCCGGCGATCGATTGAAACACGAGATCGACCGGGGCCTGCCGCGCCATGAGCTGCAGAGTCGTCGTGACATGGGCGAGCACGCAGGATTGCGTCGGAATGTTCAGCGTCTCGCGCAATTCGTCGAGAAGACGTAGGAGTTCGCAGCACTGTTCCGGACTGTCGGAGGCCGGATTGACTCCGATGACGGCGTCGCCATTGCCGAGCAGCAGACCGTCGACGGCGCTTGCGAGAACGCCGCGCGCGTCGTCGGTCGGATGGTTGGGCTGAATGCGAGACGACAATCGTCCGCGCAGACCGAGCGTATTGCGAAATCTGGTGACGACGCGCCGCTTGGCGGCGATCAGTATGAGGTCCTGGTTGCGGCAGATTTTTGAGACCGCCGCCGCCATTTCGGGCGTGAGTCCGAAGGTCAGAGCGGCAAGCGCTGCCTCGTCGGCGGCGTCGGAGAGAAGCCAGTCGCGAAATTCGCCGACGGTCAGCGCAGCGACCGGCGCAAAGGCCTGTCGATCGTGACTATCGATGATGAGGCGCGTGACTTCGTCTTCTTCATAGGGAACGAGCGTTTCGTTCAAAAAAACGCTCAAGGGGAGATCGGCGAGGGCCATTTGCGCCGCGACGCGCTCCGCCGCGCTGGTCGCTGCGATTCCGGCGAGGCAATCTCCTGAACGCAGCGGAGTCGCCTTCGCCATAAGCGTCTTAAGGTCTGGAAACCGATAGCTCGTGCCGCGAATCGTCGTCCCATACATGGCTCGACCTCGAACGACCATTTCTCAGGCTAGGGCGCCGACGCGAACATGTCACCTTACGTCGGCAATGTTTTCCCCAGCGCCGTCGCCGCCCATGGCCTTTGCGCCCGACCCGAATATACTCGCTGAACCGAAGTTTGTTTCGTCCCGCCGGCGCCGATGTCAGAAAAAACCGCAGACCCCGAAACGCTGATACGCGCGCTTCCGCTCTGGCGAGGGCCGATCGACATCGCGCCCTTGCTTGGGGGCATCACAAATAAGAACTACATCGTCACCGACGGCGACCGGCGCGTCGTCGTTCGCCTTGGCGGCGACATTCCGGTTCACGGCGTGATGCGCTTCAATGAGTTGGCGGCGAGCAGGGCGGCGGGCGCGGCCGGCGTGTCGCCGAAGGTTCTTTGCGCTGCGCCGATGGCGATGGCGCTCGAATATATTGACGGCCGCACCTATGACGCTCAGGACGTGCGCCAAAACCGCAAACGCTGCGTCGATCTCGTCAAGCGCGTTCATCGCGAGCTTGCACGCCATTTGCGCGGGCCGACGCTGGCGTTCAACGTCTTTCACGTCATTCGCGACTACGCTCACACGCTCGCCGACGACAAAAGCCGGATATTGCCGCAATTGCCGCCTTTGCTTGCAGCGAGCGAGGCTTTGGAAAAATCCGTCGGCCCGATCGATCTGGTTTTTGGCCATAATGATCTCCTCGCCGCCAATTTCATCGATGACGGGCGGCGTCTCTGGCTCGTCGATTGGGATTATGCGGGCTGGAATACGCCGCTCTTCGATCTCGGCGGGCTCTCGTCGAACAATGGCTTCGACGCCGCGGATGACGACGCCATGCTCGAGGAATATTTCGAAACGCCGCCGACCGATGCGCTGAGGCGCCGGTTCAAGGCGATGCTCTGCGCGTCGCTGTTGCGCGAAACATTGTGGAGTCTCGTCTCGGAAAGCCGGTCCGAGATCGATTTCGACTATGTCGCTTACTCCGATCAAAATATGACGCGCTTCGAAGACGCCTGGGCGGCGTTCCAGCAGATGGAAAGAGCATGACGGATCTCCCGAAAAGCGCCCAGATTGTCGTCGTCGGCGGCGGCATCATCGGGTGCTCCGTCGCCTATCACCTCGCCAAACGCGGCGTCGAGACGCTGCTCATCGAGCGTCATCAACTGACATCCGGCTCAACATGGCATGCCGCCGGGCTGATCGGACAGTTGCGGACCAACGCCAACATCACCAAGCTGCTCGGTTATTCGGTGGAGCTTTACAACCGGCTCGAAGAAGAGACCGGCTATGCGACCGGCTGGCGGCGCAATGGCGGGCTGCGCCTCGCCTGCAACGCCGATCGATGGATCGAAGTCAAGCGGCAGGCCACTTCCGCAAGGAGTTTCGGCCTCGACATGCAGCTCCTGAGCGCCAAGGAGGCGCAGGCGCTCTGGCCGCTGATGAATGTCGATGACGTCGTCGGCGCAGCCTTCCTGCCGACTGACGGACAGGCGAATCCTTCAGACATCACGCAGGCCTTGGCGAAAGGCGCGCGGCTCGCCGGCGCGAAGCTGGTCGAGGGCGTCGCCGTGGCCGATTTCATCATCGAGAACGAACGCGTGCGCGGCGTCGCGACGGATCGCGGCGTCGTCGCCTGCGAAAAGCTCGTGCTTTGCGCCGGCCTGTGGTCCCAGCCGCTCGCCGCGCGCGCCGGCGTCGCCGTGCCGCTCTCCGCGGTTCACCATCAATATATCGTGACCGAAAAAATCGACGGCGTGACGAGCGACCTGCCGACGCTGCGCGATCCGGATCGGCTGACCTATTACAAGGAGGAGGTCGGCGGCCTCGTCATGGGCGGTTATGAACCCAATCCCGTGCCGTGGTCGTCAGGCGTCGTTCCCGACGATTTCGCCTTTCGGCTTTTGGAAGACGACTGGAATCATTTCGAGCCGATCATGGATCTTGCGCTCGGCCGCGTGCCGGCGCTCGCCGAGGCCGGCGTCAAGCAGATGATCAACGGCCTCGAAAGCTTCACGCCAGACGGCAATTGGATGATCGGCGAAGCGCCGGAGGTGCGGAACTTTTTCGTTGGCGCTGGCTTCAACGCCTTCGGCATCGCCTCTGCGGGCGGCGCCGGCATGGCGCTCGCCGAATGGGCGGCCGACGGCGAACAGCCTTTCGATCTCTGGCCGGTCGACATAAGCCGCTTCGGCGCGCCGCATCGGGACCCGAACTGGGTGCGCGTGCGGACGCTCGAAGCCTATGCGCGCCACTACAGCATCGCCTGGCCCTTCGAGGAGTTTACGTCGGGCCGGCCGCTGCGGCGCTCGCCGCTCTACGACCGGCTTAACGCGAAGGGCGCGTGTTTCGGCGAGAAGATGGGCTTCGAGCGGCCTAATTGGTTCGCGAATTTAGCGGCCGGCGAAGCGCCGCAGGATCGCTATTCCTTCGGCCGGCCGGGCTGGTTCGACGCGGTCGGACGCGAGCATCGCGCGTGCCGCGAGGCGGCGGCGCTTTTCGATCAGACGAGCTTCGCCAAGGCGCTCATCGTCGGCAAGGACGCCGAAACGGCGCTATCATGGATCGCCGCCAACAATGTCGCCAAGCCGCCCGGCGCCGTCATCTATACTCAATTGCTGAACGCCAAAGGCGGGATCGAATGCGACCTGACGATCACGCGATTGGCCAAGGATCGTTTCTATGTCGTGACCGGCACGGCCTTCGGCGCGCATGACTTCGATTGGATCAGGCGATCGATTCCTCAAGGACTGGACGCCACCCTCATCGACGTCACCTCGGCGAATTCGGTGCTGGCGTTGATGGGCCCGCGCGCCCGCGATATCTTGCAGTCGTGCAGCGACGATGATTTTTCCAACGCCGCCTTTCCTTTCATGAGCGCTCGCGACATTCGCTTGGCGGGCGCCCCGGTTCTGGCGATCCGCGTCACTTATGTCGGGGAACTCGGCTGGGAGCTTCACATCCCCGTCGATTTCGCGGTTTCGGTCTATGACGCGCTTATCGAAGCAGGCGCGTCCTTTGGACTTGTCGACGCCGGCTATAGAGCGATCGAATCGCTTCGTCTGGAAAAGGGCTACCGCGCCTGGGGCGCCGACATCGGTCCCGATCATACGCCGCTGATGGCGGGCCTGGGCTTCGCCCTCAAAATGAAGTCCGGCGCGCCCTTTCAGGGGAGGCAGGCGCTCCTTCAGTCGGCCGCCACGCCCCTGCCACGGCTTCTCGCCGGCTTCGCCGTCGACGATCCGGACAGCGTGCTGCTCGGACGCGAAACGATTTATCGCAACGGCGCGCGCGTCGGCTGGCTGTCGAGCGGCGGCTATGGCTATTCGATCGGCAAGGCGATCGGCTATGGTTACGTTCGTCACCCCGACGGCGTCGATCCGACATTCGTTCTCTCGGGCGAATATCAACTCGAAATCGCCGGCGAGCGGCGGCCGGCGACCGTCTCGCTATCGCCTTTCTACGATCCGAAGGGCGAACGCATCCGAGCTTGACCGCAGCTTCATGCTTCGAGCCTTTGGCCGGCGCCTGACGCCCTCCCGCCGACATTGCGCGGGGCGTCAAACATTGAGATCGCTTCCTCGACCGCGTCGAGCGCGAGATCGAGGTCGTCTTGAGAAATGACGAAGGGCGGCGCCAGCCGAACGACCGTGTGATGCGTAGCGGTTGTCAGCACGCCATTGTCGATCAGGCTCTCGCAAACTTCTCGCGCGCTGGCATAGCGCGGGTCCAGCTCCACGCCAGCCCATAGGCCGCGCCCACGAATCTCCTTGATCGCCGGCGCGCGCATCGCGTCCAGCCGTTGCAGCATTCTCGCGCCGAGCGCCTGACTGCGCTCAACCAGCCGCTCGTCGCGAATGACGCGCAGCGCTTCGAGTCCGATGGCGGCGGCGAGCGTGTTGCCGCCGAAGGTCGACCCATGCGAACCAGGCGTGAACACATCCATCAATTCGCGCCTCGCGACGAAGGCGGAAACCGGCAGCACGCCGCCGCCGAGCGCCTTTCCGAGCGTGACGCCATCGGGGACGACCTTTTCATGTTCGTAGGCGAACCACGTTCCGCTCCGCCCCAGCCCGGATTGAACCTCGTCGAGCAGCAGCAGGACGCCGCGCGCATCGCATAGTCGGCGCAGCCCCGCGAGCCAGCCGTCGGGCGGCACGATGACGCCCGCTTCGCCCTGGATCGGTTCGACGAGAATGGCGGCGGTGCTCGGCGTAACGGCGGCTTCGAACGCCGCGAGATCGCCAAAGCGCGCCGAGCGAAAACCCGGCATGAACGGACCGAACCCGTCGCGATATTCTTCCTCCGACGAGAAACTGATGATCGTCGTGGTGCGGCCGTGGAAATTGCCGTCGGCGACGACGATCTCCGGATTGGCGATCCCTTTGACGCGGTGGCCCCATCGGCGCGCCGCCTTGATCGCCGTCTCGACCGCCTCGGCCCCGCTATTCATCGGCAGGGCTGCGTCGAGCCCAGTGACTTTACACAGTTCTTCGAGAAAAGGGCCAAGCCTGTCATCGTAAAAGGCGCGGGACGGCACGGCCAAGCTCTGGGCTTGTTCGGCAAGCTTCGCGATGATACGCGGATGAGCGTGACCGAGGCTGACCGCTGAATAGGCGCTCATCATGTCGAAGTAGCGCCGGCCTTCCACATCCCACAAATACGCTCCCCGTCCGCGCGTGAGCCTGACCGGCAGCGGATCATAATTTCCGGCGACGTGAGGGTTTCTGAAGGTCGAGCGATCCATATCCGAGAGCTTTCCGCGCCCCTCCGCATCAGATGGAGGCGTGCGGACATTTGCGCCTTTCATGCTTACATAGGCAGTTGCGACATAAGGCGCCAGCCGCGCGAGATGGCGATCATCGGGGAGCTGAAATGGAGCCGCGCGTTCCGCATGCCGAGTTGGCCGCTGAAACTGCCGCCCTTCTGGAAAGGCTCGGAGTCGAGTCTCGCAGTTTCCGGCGCGGGCGGCTGGCCATTCGTTCGCCGATTACCGGCGAGGTCATCGCGCATGTTGAGAGCGCCGATTCGACGGTCGCGCAGCAGACGATCGCGTGCGCCGAGGCGGCGTTTCGCATCTGGCGCAATGTCCCGGCGCCGCGTCGAGGCGAATTCGTGCGCCTGCTTGGCGAGGAGCTGCGCACGGGCAAGGCCGAGCTGGCGCGTCTTGTCACGATCGAAGCCGGCAAAATCACGACGGAGAGCCTCGGCGAAGTTCAGGAGATGATCGACATCTGCGACTTCGCCGTCGGACTCTCGCGGCAACTGCACGGATTGACCATCGCCACCGAACGCCGCGGCCATCGGATGATGGAGACCTGGCATCCGCTGGGCGTCGCCGGCGTAATCACCAGCTTCAACTTTCCCGTCGCCGTCTGGGCCTGGAATGCGGCGCTGGCTCTCGTCTGCGGGAATTCGCTTGTGTGGAAGCCTTCGGAAAAGACTCCGCTCGTCGCGCTCGCGACGCAGGCGCTGGTCGAGCGCGCCGCCGCGCGTTTCGGCGATGCGCCGGATGGGCTGTGCAGCCCGCTTATTGGCGGGCGCGAGATCGGCGAGGCGCTGGTCGAAGATTCGCGGGTTCGGCTCGTTTCCGCGACGGGTTCGACGGCCATGGGCCGCGCCGTCGCGCCGCGCCTCGCGCGTCGCTTTGCGCGATCGATTCTCGAACTTGGCGGCAACAACGCCGCGATCGTCTGCGCCTCCGCGCCGCTCGATCTTGCCGTGCGGGCGATCGCCTTCGCGGCGATGGGCACGGCGGGCCAGCGCTGCACGAGTTTGCGCCGCTTGATCGTGCATGAAGACATTCATGAGGAGCTTCTTGGCCGATTGCGGCGCGCCTATGCGTCAGTTCCGGTCGGCGATCCCCGCGACGACGGCTCGCTCGTCGGACCGCTCATCGACGAGCGCGCTTATGCGGCGATGCGGGCCGCGCTCGACGAGGCGCGCGGCGCGGGGGGCGCCGTCTTTGGCGGCGAACGCGCGCTTGCGGAAAAATATCCCGACGCCTTCTACGTGCGCCCGGCGCTTGTGGACATGCCGGTCCAGGCGGAGATCGTGCGGCGGGAGACATTCGCGCCCATCCTCTACGTGATGAAATTCAGGAGCTTCGACGAAGCGATCCGATTGAACAATGATGTCGCCCATGGCCTGGCGTCGTCGATCTTTACGGCGCGTCTGGATGAGGCCGAACGATTCATGGCCGCCGATGGATCGGATTGCGGCATCGCCAATGTGAACATCGGGCCGTCCGGCGCCGAAATCGGCGGGGCGTTCGGCGGAGAAAAGGACACGGGCGGCGGCCGTGAGGCGGGGTCAGACTGCTGGAGGTCCTATATGCGCCGCGCCACCAACACGATCAATTATTCCGGCGAATTGCCGCTGGCGCAGGGCGTCAAATTCGATTTGGAGGCATAGTCGGCGTCGGCTTGTTTGCAGCCATGCGAGCCTGGAGGCTCGCGTTCCGAGGGCGGCGCATCCTGGACCGCGAGCCTCCAGGCTCGCACAGCGTCCGCCGGTCGCGCCAGTGATTTTGCGACGCTAACGACTTAAATGACGAGATGAAACCGTCGATCGGTCAGGGCTGCGATGAACGAGTCTACTGTTTCCACCAACGCCATTCGCGCGAAGTTCGCCTCGGCGATTTCGGACATGTATCAGGCCGAAGCGCCACAGTATCGCGGCATGAAAGGGCTTGTGGCCGAGCAGAATCGGCAGTGCCTGGCCGATGACCCGCAACTGAAGCGGCGCCTTCTCGAAAGCGGCGAGCTTGAGCGACTTGACGTTGAGCGCCATGGCGCCATTCGCATCGGGACCGCCGAAGAGCTCGCGACATTGCGCCGGCTGTTCGCGATCATGGGCATGGCGCCGGTCGGCTATTACGATCTGTCGGTCGCCGGAATTCCGGTGCATTCGACGGCCTTCCGGCCGATCGGCGAATGCGCGATGCATGCGAGCCCGTTTCGAATCTTCTGTTCGCTTCTCCGACCCGATCTCATCGCCGATGCGCAAGCGCGCGAGATCGCGGCAAAGGTTCTTAAGCAGCGCGACATTTTCACGTCCCGCTGCCGCATGCTGATCGATCTCCACGAAACGCGCGGCTTCGACGACGAAGAGGCGCGGGAATTTATCATTGAAGCGACAAAAATATTCCGCTGGAACGGGCAGGCGACGGTCTCGTCCGACGTCTATCGCAGGCTCTATTCGACGCATCCGCTGCTCGCCGACATTGTTTGCTTCAAGGGGCCGCATATCAACCATCTCACCTTGCACGCGCTCGATATCGACGCCGTGCACGCCGCGATGGCGGCGCATGGCATGAATCCGAAGGCGATCATCGAAGGGCCGCCGCGTCGCCGCTGCCCCATCCTTCTGCGCCAGACGAGCTTCAAGGCGAATCCCGAGCCTGTCGAGTTCATCGTGGAGGACGGCCAGCGCGTGAGCGGCGTCCATGCCGCCCGCTTCGGCGAGATCGAGCAAAGAGGCGCGGCGCTGACCGCGAAGGGACGCGCGCTTTACGACAGGCTTCTCGCCGAGGCTCAGACCGAGGTTCCGCTTGCGACGGATGGCGCGAATGCGCTTGCCTTCGATGCGGCGCTGACCCGACGCTTTGCGGCGTTCCCCGATGATAGTGAGACGCTGAGACGCGAGAAGCTCGCCTACTTCCGCTATTCTCCCGATGCGAAAGCGCTGGCAGGGGAGTTGGCGTCTCGTCCTTCGGTGGACGATCTCCTTCGGATCGGAGCCCTGCGCGCCGAACCGATCCTTTACGAAGATTTTCTCCCCGTCAGCGCCGCTGGCATTTTTCGTTCGAATCTCGGCGATCAGCGCGCGGAAGAATTCATCGAGCGCGCCGACCGACGCGCCTTCGAGACGGCGCTCGGCGCGCAGGTCCTCGACGAACTCGCGCTCTACGAAGATGAGGAAATGCGTTCCTTGTCGGCAAGCCTAAAGGCGCTTGGCCTCGAGAGCGTCGCCGCTCTTCAAGCTTAAAAAACGCATTGAGCGGATATTGGCGCGGCGAAGAGGGAATGACCATGGACAGCGCGCGGTACCACAAGGCCAGCATCGGCAACCGTCTGCTTCAGCCGGAAACGCTGATGTTGAGCTATGGCTACGACCCGGCGCTGTCTGAAGGGGCGGTCAAACCGCCAGTATTTCTGACGTCGACCTTCGTGTTTCGAACCGCGGAGGATGGGCGTGACTTTTTCGATTACATGGCCGGCCGTCGCGCGCCGCCGGCGGGCGAAGAGACCGGCCTCGTCTATTCGCGCTTCAATCATCCCAATCTCGAAATTGTCGAGGATCGTCTGGCGATCTACGAACATGCCGAATGCGGTCTCGTCTTTTCCTCCGGCATGTCGGCGATCGTCACGACGATACTTTCTTTCGCGCGGCCTGGAGAAACGATTCTGCGCAGTCGTCCGCTCTATGGCGGGACTGAAGTTCTCATCGACAAAACCCTGGCGCCGTTCGGCTTGACCGGCGTCGGCTTCACCGACGGGCTCGACGAGGAGAACATCCGCGCCGCCGCCGCCCGCGCGATGGACGTCGGGCGCATCGCGATGATCTTCATCGAGACGCCGTCCAATCCGATGAACAGCCTCGTCGACATTGCGCTTGTGCGGCGCATCGGAGAAGATATAGCGGCGAAGCAGGGCGCGCGCCCGGTCATTTGCTGCGACAATACGTTGCTCGGCCCTGTTTTTCAGTCGCCGCTGCGGCACGGCGCAGATCTCTCGCTCTATTCGCTGACCAAATATGTCGGCGGACACAGCGATCTCATCGGCGGCGCCGTCGTCGGCGAGTGCGCGTATCTTAAGGTCATTCGAGCAATGCGCAGCGCCATCGGCACGCAGCTCGACGCGCATTCCTGCTGGATGCTCGGGCGGTCGCTCGAAACGCTGTCCTTGCGCATGAACCGGGCCGCCGAGAACGCGG
>JBFXJV010000041.1:0-13778 GCA_050174515.1 Methylocystis sp. | reverse complement strand
AGAACGGCGCCGCGCCGGCGCGCTTGTGCGGCGATCAACACGTCATAGGGGCCGATCGGTTTTCCATGACCTTCAAGATAAGCGCGAATGTCGCCTGCGGCGCGCGCATCATCAGCGTCGAAAGCCGCGATTTCGGGAACGGCCGAGAGGAAGTCGTCGAGTCGAGCATGATTCCTCTCGGGCGCCGCGCTTTTCGCTGCGCCGTAGCGAAGCTCGGCGAGCACCGGCGCGGGGACGAGCAAGCGCGATCCGCAAAGCAGCTCGGCTCTAAGCCGCTCGTCGAGGTGAGGTGCGCGCCGAGTCATTACGCCTATGATCACATTCGTATCGAGACAAAACATGCGTCGCCTCAATCGAAAGTGACTTCGTCATCGGGTTTGAGCGGAGGTTCTTCCGGGAACTCCGGAAAGTCCGCATCGAGATAGGCGTCGAGCTTTGCACGCCACGCCGCGACGTCGAAGGGCGTCTTTTCCAACGGCTCCAAAATGATCTTGTCGCCGACCTTGCTGACGCGCACTTCCGTGCCCGGCATCCGAAATTCCTTGGGAAGCCGAACGGCTTGGCTGCGGCCATGCTTGAATAATTTCGCGGTGGCGGTCATGTCGCCTCTTTTGGTATCTATTAATGATAGATATCAAACTTCGGGCTATTTTCCACCGGTAATATTTCAAGAGCGTCCCGCGTCATACCGCGCTGGCCAAATCTCGAATAAGCTTTTCGCTCGGCGGCCTTCCAACAAAGCTACGCCCGTGACCCCTTTCTTCGCAGGATGAATACATGCCGCCACGCATTCTCATCTCAGATTCGCTTTCCCCCGCCGCCGCGCAAATTTTTCGGCTGCGCGGCCTCGACGTCGATTTCGAACCGACCCTCGGCAAGGATAAGGACAAGCTCGCCGCCGTCATCGGCGACTATGATGGATTGGCCATCCGGTCGGCGACGAAAGTGACCGCCGACATTTTCGAGCGAGCGAAGCGTCTCAAGGTCGTCGGTCGCGCCGGCATCGGCGTCGACAATGTCGATGTGCCCGCCGCCACGGCGCGCGGCGTCATCGTCATGAATACGCCCTTCGGCAATTCCATCACCACCGCCGAACATGCGATCGCGCTGATGTTCGCGCTGGCGCGCCAAATCCCTGCGGCAGACGCCTCGACCCAGGCCGGCAGATGGGAGAAGAACCGCTTCATGGGCGTCGAGATCACCGGCAAGACGCTTGGAGTCATCGGCTGCGGCAATGTCGGCGCCAATGTCGCCGAACGCGCGCTCGGCCTCAAGATGCGCGTCATCGCCTTCGACCCCTATCTCACCGATGAACGCGCCGACGAGCTTGGCGTCGAAAAGGTCGAACTTGACGAGCTTTTGGCGCGCGCCGATTTCATCACCCTGCATACGCCGCTGACGACGCAGACGAAAAACATTCTCTCGGCGGAAAACATCGCCAAGACATGCAAGGGCGTGCGCATCGTCAATTGCGCGCGTGGCGGACTCGTCGATGAAGAAGCGCTGCGCAAGGCGCTCGACGAGGGCCATGTCGCCGGCGCCGCCTTCGATGTCTTCGCGCAGGAGCCGGCGACCGAAAATCCGCTGTTCGGCCATCCGCATGTCGTCTGCACGCCGCATCTCGGCGCTTCGACGAGCGAGGCGCAGGAAAAGGTGGCGCTGCAGATCGCCGAGCAGATGGCGGATTATCTGACGCGTGGCGCGATCGCCAACGCCGTGAACTTTCCCTCGATCAGCCCCGAAGAGGCGCCGAAGCTCAAACCCTTTGTCGAGCTTGCCGAGAAGCTCGGCCTCTTCGTGGGTCAGATCGCGCGCGTCGGCGTCGAGAAATTATCGATCGTCTATGAAGGCGTCGTCGCTTTCCAAAAGACGCACGCGATTACTTCCGCGGCTCTATCGGGATTGCTTCGGCCGATTCTTGAAGACGTCAATCCGGTCTCGGCGCCGATCCTTGCCAAGGAGCGCGGATTGGCGATCGAGGAAATCACGCGCGAGGCGCAGGGCGATTATGAATCGCTCGTCACGCTCAGCGCGCATACCGCGCAGGGCGAAATTTGCGTTTCGGGCACCGTCTTTCACGACGGCAAGCCGCGCATCATCCGCATCGGCGAGATAGGCGTCGACGCCGAATTCTTGCCTTCGATGATCTATGTGACGAATGAGGACCGGCTTGGCTTTATCGGCAGATTCGCCGGAGCGCTGGGCGACGCCGAGGTCAATATCGCCACCTTTGCGCTGGGTCGGGACAGGCCCGGAGGCGTGGCCGTCGCGCTTGTCGCCATTGACGGCGAATTGCCGGCGCAAGCGCTGGCGGGCCTGAAGAGCCTGCCCGGAGTCAAACAGGCGACCACTCTGAAGTTCTGAGCAAATTACCCAGGTCACGCTCTCGCTTACTGTTGCAGCTCTGCCACAATCGTTGGAGAAACGCGGCCTCGCGGGACTTGTCCGCTTGCCTGCGCGAACCTGCTGCGGGACTAATCTCGCGGTGACCGCGACGTTTTCCGAGTCGGCGCGGCGCACGCCCACTCTTAGACAAAGGGACCATCATGCGGCGTTTTGCTCTTGCGTTGATTTGCGCAATCGGCGCGCTTTGCGGCGCTTCTTCTGAGGGATTTGCGCGCAGCCCCGCGCCGCAGCCAGCGCCTGCGCCGGCTTACGACCCGCTGTCAGCGCTTTTCGGCGGCGGTTTCGCTTCACAGAGGAGCGACGGCCGTCCTCAGGCGGTCGCGGTTCCGCGCGAGGTCGTCCCCTTTAGCGCGAAATATGCGCCGGGCACGATCATCATCGCCACCAATGAACGCCGCCTCTACTACACGCTCGGCAATGGACAGGCGATCCGCTATGGCGTCGGCGTCGGCCGCCCGGGATTCGAGTGGGCCGGCACGCGCTATATTTCGCGTAAGCGCGAGTGGCCGGACTGGACGCCGCCGGCGCAGATGCTGCGCCGCCGCCCCGACCTGCCAAGGCACATGGTTGGCGGATTGAGCAATCCGCTCGGCGCGCGCGCCATGTATCTTTCCGGCACGCTCTATCGCATTCACGGTTCGAACGAGCCCTGGACGATCGGTCAGGCCGTGTCGTCAGGCTGCATCCGCATGACCAATGACGACGTCGTCGACCTTTACAATCGTGTCAAGGTCGGCACCCGCGTGGTCGTGACGCGGTAACTCGCGGCAGCGCGTTTTCAACGGCCGGCGCGCGCCGGCCGTTTCATTTTGACTATTTTTCTCCGGGTCGATCGCGATCGAGTCCTTTCGCCGCGAGCTCTTCGACATAGGCGTCGAATCGCTGCGCCGCCGTCTCCCCGAGCTCTCGCAAATATCGCCAAGTGTAGATGCCGGTGCGATGCATGTCGTCGAAGTCGAGCCGCACGGCGTAATTGCCGACCGGCGCGATGGCGATGATCGCGACATTGCGCTTGCCGCCGATGGTCTTGCGCTCTTTGAGCGAATGGCCCTGAACCTCGGCGCTTGGGCTTTGCGTACGCAACAACTCGGCGCTGAGCGCGAAGCGCGCGCCGTCGTCGAAGGCGACGTTCAGCATGCGTCCGCCTTCCAGGAGGCGGAGTTCAGTCGGCCAGGGCTCCTGCCCCATGATGCTTCTCCGGCTTTCACGCGAGCGGTTTACGATTATCTCTATCGCTTTCCTCCGCAGGCCGCCAACACGCGCCTCAAGGAGACTGAGCGCTCTGCATCCACCAATTCTCCAAACTGAAGCCGAAGGGATACATTGGAACGAGCGGCGTGCGCTCAAGATGGCGAATGGCGGCGCTATGCGCGCACCAGATGGCGTTCGTATGCTGGAGAGGCACGAAATAGAATCCGGAAAGCAATATGCGATCAAGCGCGCGCGCCGCCCAAATGCTGTCCTCCCTGGTGCGCGATGCGATGAGATTGGCGATCGCAGCGTCGAGCGCGGGCGAAGCCGCGCCAGCGAGATTAACTGAATTTTCGTGTTTGAGACTGTCCGTGCTCCACCGATTCAACTGCTCCCGACCGGGAACCGCGGCGGGCAGCCATTGCCCGGTCATCATGTCATATTCGAACCGTCGCCTTCGGCGCTGGTATTGGACTTCGTCATAGACGCGCGGATTGGCGTCGATTCCGATGCGCTTCAGCGATGCGGCGAAATTAAGCGCAAGCCGCTCTTCGTCGCGATTGCGAATCATGATCTCGAATGTCAGGGGAGCGCCGTCCTTCTGAAGACGTCCGCCGACCAGGACATAGCCGGCTTCGGCGAGAAGCGCTTGCGCGCGCCTCGCGACCGCACGATCGCGCCCCGAACCGTCGTGCCGAACCGGCCGCCAGCGGCCTTCGAGAATATCGTCGCGAACGGCGCCGGGAAATTTCGAAAGCAAGTCGCGCTCGGCGGCGCTTGCCGGGTGTCCCGTCGAGGCATAGTCAGACTCGCCGAAATAGCTCTGCGTTCGAACATAGAGTCCGCCGTAGAAATTGGCGTTGATCCATTCGAAGTCATACATCATGGCGATTGCTTCGCGCAGCCGCACGTCGCGAAACATGGGCTTGCGCAAATTGAAGACGAAGCCTTCCATTCCCGTCGGCCGGCCGGGCCGCAAGACGTCCTTCACGACGGCGCCGTTGCGAACGGCGGGGAAATCATAGCCGGTCGACCAACGCGCGGCGCTGGTCTCCTCGCGATAGTCGATCAGTCCCGCCTTCAGCGCCTCAAACAGCGCGCCGCCGTCGCGATAATAGTCCATGTCGACTTCATCGAAATTATAGAGTCCGCGCTGGCTCGGGATGTCGCGGCCCCAATAGTCAGGGTCGCGGCGCAGAACCAGACGCTCGCCGACTTTGGCTTCGGAAATCACATAAGGGCCGGAGCCAAGCGGGATCGTCATATCGACATCTTCGAAGCGCTCCACATTGACGGCTTTCTTGGACAGAACCGGCATGGCTGCGAGAATGAGCGGCGCTTCGCGATCCTTCGCGCCGGTCAGGTCGAAGCGCACTGTGCGACCGTTGAGCGCGACTGCAGACTTGACCAAGGCAAAAGCCGCGCGCTGTCCCGGCCGACCCTTCGACTTCAGCAGTTCGAAGGAAAACAGAATGTCCGACGCTAGGATCGGCGTCTTGTCGGAAAAGTGAGCGCGAGGGTCGATGTGAAAGGTGACGTGTTCGCGGGAGTCGTCGATATCGACGGACTGGGCGATCAGCGGATAAAGCGAATAGGGCTCGTCTTGCGACCGGGTCATCAGACTTTCCACTACATTGCCGATGATAAGTTGCGGCGCGTCCCCGAATCTGGCGTTGAATGGATTGAGACTTGCGAATCCTCCGGGTCGGCCGAGGCGCAGCACGCCGCCTTTTGGCGCGTCGGGGAAGGCGTAAGGAAAATGAGCGAAATCCTTCGGCAGCGCAGGATCGCCGTAGAGCGCAAGGCCGTGCGTCGGCGTTAGCGTAGCTGTGTTTTTGTCGCGATCGGCCGCGATGGCGGTAGTTGCGGCGACAAAGGCAAAAAACAGAGATCGGCGAATCTGGGCCGAAGCATGAGAGCATGTCTTCGAAAAGAAGATGCTTAGCATCGCATGGCTTCTCGCTCTTCAGGCAAAGATTGGCGAAGCGCCGCCGCTATAACTATGACAAGGCCTTGGCGCGCGAGAAGAGCGCCCGCCATCGGCGTGAAAGGTAGCCTTCCGGCGGAATATCTTCGAGTTCCTCGAGAGCGAGCCCTTCGACCGCGAGGCTTTCGATGTCGGCGCGCGTCAGCGGTCGCCAGGGCGTCGTCTTGGGCTCGCCTGCCTCGCGCGCGGCGGAGATGATGAGGAGGCGTCCCCCCGGCGCGACAAATGACGCCAAGGCGCGCGCGGCGCGTGCGAACATTTCCTCGTTCATCGTTTGCAGCGTATAACACTCATGCACGATGTCGAAGGCGGCGACCCATTCGCGCGGGGGGTCGAAGAGATCGGCGGCGCGATAGTCGACGAGACTATTTGGAAAGCGTCGCTTCGCCCAATCGATCGCGCGTTCGATGTAATCGCAGGCGACGACTCGCGCGCCGGCGGCGGCGAGCGCTTCGGCGTTGTCGCCAAGTCCGCAGCCCACATCGAGGGCGCGCTTGCCGCTGATCGTCTTCTGACGCGCGAGCCAATCCTGGAGCAAGGGATTTGGCTTCAGGGCGGCCCAAGGAATATTGGCGGCGTCTTCGTCAGCGAGTTCGTAGACCTTGGAGAACCAGCGGTCGCCCGTTGGATCGCTTGGGTCGCCTTCCGGCGCCATGTGAGGATTCATGGCGTCGAGTCGAGCGCGCGCCGCGGAACGCCGCGCCTGGAAACCGGCGTCCCACACGTTGGCATTATCCGCGACCTGCGCCGTATAGCCCGCCTCGGAAAGCGTTTGAATAAGACTCTCCGGCTCTGGCGGAGCGGGCAAGATGACGACGAGGCCCGTCGTGAGGTCTATGTCGACTTTCGCGTCAGGCAGGATCGCCTGGATCGCCTCCGTGACATGTTTGGCGCAGCCCTCACAGTGCATTTTTTCTACGTGAAAGGTCGTCATTTCCTGCCCGCCTCGCATTTAGAACTTGAGTTTAATGCCTCCGCTGAAACCGATGGGCTGGCCAGCGATGATGCCCGCGCCCTGCGCCAGCACTAGGCCGCCGGTTGGCCAGACGATCGGCGTTTGAAACGGGGTGCCCGTGATGAGCGTGTTGCCAAGCGCCTGCGCGCCGGAGACGTAAGTTCGATTGAAGACGTTCTGGACATCGAAATAGAGTTCTATGTTCTTGACATAGAAGTTTGTCAGGTCGTGACTATAATGCGCGTTGAGATTGACGATGCTGTAGCTCGGGACAGTGGTGTAATTGGCGTTGTCGATCGTATAGTTGCTTTTGAAAATATATTCGACATAGGCGCCAAGACCGGCGAGGTCGCCAGTGGGCTGATCATATCCATAGCGCATCGTCACCGTATGCGGTGGCACATTGGGAATCCTGTTGCCCGAGCGGTTGTAGAGAACGGGAGCGCCGCCGGCCAGCTTAGCAAAAAACGGGGGGCCTAAGTTAACCGCCCCGAGGTCGTCCCAATAATTGGTGAAGATTTGATTGTTGAACGTATAGGCGGCGATCAGCCGCCATCCCTCAAAAGGCCGCCAATCGGCGTTCAGCTCGACGCCGCGGTGGAGAGAGGAGGGAATGTTCAACTGATAACTGACGAGGACGTTGCTCAACGTCAGGATTTCGTTGCGGTGCCATTCGTTGAAACCGGTCGCGCTGACCGTGAGATTGGGGCTCGGCGTCCAGTCGATCCCAAGATCGACGCCCATATTGGTCTGAGCCTTCAGCGGATTTTGTCCGACGCCGTTTCGCGTATTGGTGAGGAACACGAATGTCGGCGTGCTGTAGCCGGTCGCATAGCGCGCCCTCACCTGCCATTCAGGGCTGTAGCGATAGGTGAGCGAGGCTTCCGGCGCCGTGTTCCAATAGTCATTGTCGACGGCGACCTGCGTAGGAAATGTGGGCGCCAGATTCCTGGGGTAGTTATAGGCGGTATTGACGCCCCAGACCCGGTTCCAGTTGGCGCTGAAGCCGATGACGCCAGTCAGGCCCGGCGCGAGCGCAATCTCCTCGCGCGCACGCAATCCAATGTTTGACGTGTACGAATCGATCTTGCCGACCTGTGCGCCAATCGCGCCGCTATACCATCTATTGGCGATCTGGTTAAAGAGCGGATTGGTGGTTTTGGCGTTGTTATAGAAGAATTGGAGAAAATGCGTCGCCGGAAACCCAAAGATCGGCGCGTGACTGGTGATGTCGGTCTGCGCGGTGATGCCGACGGTTGGACCCCTGATGCCCACCGGGCCGCCCTGTCCGGCCGGCCCCAATATCGGCGGCGGCCAAGTTCCGTTGAGATGATCGAAATAGTCATATGTGAATTGCGTCCGCCACGTGGTGCTGTTGTCGAAATCATGCTCGAACTGAACGCCGGCGATCTGTCTGAGCGAATTCGCATGAGTGCCGAGCTGCCAGACGCTTTGGCGAACGACTGGAGAAGATATGCCATTCACCGGCACGTTCAAATTGTTACACAATTGGGTGTTCCAAACTGTCGGGATGGCGCAGCCTTGTTGAAAAGGATTGAGATAGAACACCCCTAAATTATTTCGGTTGATGAACTCTGATCTCAAATTGTTGGCGATATATTTCACGATCACTCGATCGTTGGGGGTGACCTCCCATCTGCCGAGAAACTTGGCTTGTTTGCCTGAGAAGGAGTTGCGGGTCCAGCCGGTGCTGTTGGCGTCGGATGCGAAAAACGCCAGATCGAAGCCGCCGAGCGTGCTGTCCTTCACCGCCTTGCCGACGCGAACATAATTATTGACATAGCCGAAGCTGCCAAATTCCGAGCCTGTGTGGACGCCGTCGATTTCGGCGCCGGTATAGCTGCGAAAATTGATCGCGCCGCCATAGGCGTAATTGCCGAAGAGGGCGGACGAAGGTCCGCGATAGACATCGACGGCGGCGTAAGCGTGCGGATCGAGCAGCTCGGTGCGGCCGTTGCCGTCGGCGGTCATGATCGGAAAGCCGTCTTCCCATAGCATGATGTTGCGGACGCCAGTTGGAAACCCCGTGCCAAGACGGTTTCCGGAGCCACGAATCGAGATCTGCAGATCGCGGGCATTATTGCCCTGCTGTATGGAGACGCCGGGGCTGTAATTCAGCACCCTGCGGTCATCGACCAGCGGCGTTGGCGACAGGAATTTGGTGTCTACGATCGTTTCCGTCTCGCCTGGCGGATCGCGGTAGACCGGCAGCTTTGCGCGGGCGGCGTTGAAGCCCGGCGCATATCCCTGTTCGCCTGTCGTCGCTTCCTCTACGGCCGGATGCCTGGCGGCGCCGATGGTTATCTGTGGAAGCGTCTGTTGAGCGATCGCGAGCGAGGGAGTGAGAGTGAGCAGCAGTGATGCGACGGAGGCGCCGCGCAATAGGACCGAGCGGGACATGCGATTCTCCTGACGCGGCTTTCATCCAGCCGCTTGAGCCAAAGTGACGTTGGGCCTGTCGGCCGTGGCTTTGAGGTCAGGAAGAGGAGGGCGGCGCGCGTGAGGACCAGGATCGCGCCAGCTCAAAGACCCGCGACGGCAGCGCTCTCTCTGGGCGCCGTGGAGAGGCGACCGACGCATCCGCAGCGGGGAGGATAATGTGACTTGGGACAGCGGGGGCGGAATGTCCGACTTCGTCGCGGCCGCCAGAGCAACATGCAAGGCCGCAATGCCAGCGCCGATCGCCCTGATGAGGGACTTCGCCGGTTCGTCCGTCGCTGGCGCAATCACTTGCGTTCGAGGAAATGGAGCTTGTGTCAAAGGCCTGCGCATGCTCCGCTCCCGCCGGAGCAATCGCGAAAGCGACGCTCTGGAGCGTGATGATGAGGAGGAGTATCCAACTGGTGCGGCGCAAGCTTCGACCTCGAACAGTGTGTATGCTTGGCGTAACATCAGAAGGTAACGCGGGGGCAACCTTCTTAGAATTGAGCGCGATAGAAAAAAATAAGAAATTTGCTGTTGCAAGATGGCAACAGTAATCCAATAGTGGCGCAATCGGAGGTGCGTCGGGCGAGCTTTCCCGGACGCAAGGTGCGGACATTCCTCCAATGAAGATATTGGTCGTCGAAGACCAACCCGACCTCGGCTCGATGATGACCGATCGCCTTGGGCGATCCGGCTATATCGTCGATTGCGTCGGCACCATCGCAGAGACGCTCGAGGCGCTGCGCGCCTTTGATTATCCAGTGGTGCTGTTGGATCGAAGACTTCCCGACGGCGACGGCATGACCGTATTGCCGGAAATTCGCTCGCTGCGGCCGAGCATTCGTGTGCTCATGGTGACGGCGTTGCGGTCGATCGATGATCGAATCAACGGCCTCGACGCGGGCGCCGACGACTATCTGGTAAAGCCCTTCGCCGCCGACGAGTTGCTCGCCCGCGTTCGCGCCACCTTAAGGCGTCCTGGAGCCGCGCCGATCCCGCCAGTTTCGCTCGGCGCGCTCTCGTTCGATCTCAATCGACGCGAAGCGGAGGTGAACGGTCGCCCTTTGAACCTGCGCAAGCGTGAATTGCTGCTGCTGGAAACTTTGATGCGCCGCGCCGGGCGCGCGGTCATGCATGCGACGATAATTGACGAAATATACGGCATTGATGAGCGGGTGCAGAACAACGCGCTGAAAATGCTGGTGTCCCGCCTGCGGCAGAGGTTGAAGGAGGCGAGTGCGGGCGTCGAGATTTACGCTACGCGCAGCGTCGGTTATCTCATCACCCAGGCGCGCGAGTAAATGTGGCCGCGTTCGCTGTCCTCGCGCCTGATTCTCTATTGGGTCTTTGGATCGCTGCTCGCTTTTTTTACAACGCCGGCGACAGTGCAAATTCCACTCGCATTCTTCTGGGGCAAGGATCACAGACACGCGCTTGAAGTCTGGACGACAAAAAGGGCGCGCGCAGTTGTGATAGACTCTCTTCGGCGCGCTCCTGACGGCACGCTGTATGTCGAAGCGACTGAAGGATTGAGAAGGCACAGGGAACGCAATCCTGACTCTCGATTTGCTGTTTTCAATCCGGAAACCGGCGCCCTCCTTCCTGGATCATCAGTAGAGGTGGCCGAAAATTTCAAGGCCTTGCTGGGCAATGTTGAAGTGTTCGGCTCGCTGTTTCATTTCTCCAATGATCCCAACGCCAGGGCGCGCGGATATATCCGCACCACGCTCACGCCATTCGGAAAGCTCGGCACCATCGTCTACGGCTCCGACTTTCATTGGGACGACATTTTTTATCAAATGCACGCCTATTTGGTGACGGAAAACCTTCTCGCCTATCTGCCGCTCTGCGCCCTGATATCGGTCATAGGCTTTTCGGTCGTGAGGCGCGGCTTGGCGCCTATGCGTACAGCCGCGGCAAGAATAAACAAGATCGATGTCGACACGCTCAACGAAAGAATTCCCGACGCCAATTTGCCGACCGAGGTTCTACCTTTCATCGAGGCTGTGAATGACGCTTTTCATCGCGTCCACGATAGCGTGGCGCGTCAGAGACGCTTCGCCGCCAACTCAGCGCATGAGCTGCGCACGCCGATCGCCATTTTGTGCGCGCGCCTGGATCGGATGGAGGGAAGTCCTCTTAAGCGCGAATTGCAGCGCGACGCCTTACGCATCAGGACGATTCTCGAACAGCTGCTCGTGCTCGCGCAAATCGAGGAGCGCAGCGATGCGAACGTTGCGCCCGAGCTCGATCTTCGCGAAGCAATTCGCTCGACGATCGCCGACTATATGCCGATCGCCTTCGACAATAACCGTCACATCGATTTTGACGCGCCTGATTCGGCGATCATCATTCGGGGTTATCGCTGGGCCGTCGAGAGCGTCGTGACAAATCTCATCGAAAACGCCACGCGCGTTGAACCGGATGGCGGAACTGTCATTGTTCGCGTATTGGCAAACGCCACGGTCGAGGTTGTTGACCACGGCCCAGGGATAGCCCTCGCGGACCGCGAGATCATTTTTGAGCCTTTTTGGCGCAAGAGCGACGATACGCCAGGGACAGGCCTTGGTCTTGCGATTGCTAAGGAGCTGATGGACAAGCTCGGCGGCCGCATTTGGGTCGAAGAAACGTTTGGCGGCGGCGCCACATTCAAACTTAAGTTTCCGACGAACGCCTCGTCGATAATTCAGCCGTTCGCGCAGAATTTAAGCTCGAAGCGCCAGAAATTATAGGGGCGTCTAATGGTATAAGAATTCGCATTCTTGTTCTGACCGAGCGCAATCCTGAACCTTCCACCGAGCTCGATGACGGCGTTCGGGAGGATTTGGAGGCGTTTTTCCGCCCCTATAGCGAAGAATTCTACGCGCTGCTCGACAAGGATTTCGGCTGGGGCGCCTGATAGAGAGGCGCGCGGCGAGCCTCGATGAAGGGTTCCGGGCCGGCGAACTCGCCGGCGCGCGGGCTTCACGCGCCCGCGTTCCGGCAATATATGGAAGACCCCGAAACTTCCGCCGGTTCGAGGATAGGATGAACGCCCACGCCAGGATGCCCGTAACAGCGGCGCCCGCGGTCGCCGCGCCGGCGCCGCTTGTCGACCCCTTCGGGCGGACGATCTCCTATCTGCGCGTCTCCGTCACCGACCGATGCGATTTCCGCTGCGTCTATTGCATGTCGGAACATATGCAGTTCCTGCCGCGGCGCGACCTGCTGACGCTCGAGGAGCTCGATCGGCTATGCTCCGCCTTTGTCGCGCGCGGGACGAGAAGACTGCGGATCACCGGCGGCGAGCCGCTGGTGCGCCACGACGTGATGAAACTGTTTCGCAGCCTGTCGCGCCATCTCGAGACCGGCGCGCTGGAGGAGCTGACGCTCACCACCAACGGCTCGCAGCTTTCGCGCTTCGCCGTCGAACTCGCCGACTGCGGCGTGCGGCGGGTCAATGTCTCGCTCGACACGCTCGACCCGGACCGTTTCAGGGCGTTGACCCGCACCGGCGCGCACGAACAGGTGCTGGCGGGAATCGCCGCCGCCCGCGCCGCCGGCCTCAAGGTGAAGCTCAACGCCGTCGCGCTGAAGGGGATCAATGAAGACGAATTCGTCCCGCTCGTGCGCTTCGCCCATGAGAGCAGGATGGACATGACCTTTATCGAAGTGATGCCGCTCGGCGAACTCGACGGGCCGCAACGCACCGATCAATATCTGCCGATGCAGGCGGTGCGCGAGCGGTTGAGCGAAGCCTTCACGCTCGATGAGATCGACGATCGCACCGGCGGCCCCGCGCGCTATATGCGCGCGCGAGAGACCGGCGGGCGCATCGGCTTCATCACGCCGCTCACCCATAATTTCTGCGAGAGCTGCAATCGCGTGCGCGTCACCTGCACCGGGACGCTTTACATGTGCCTTGGCCAGGAGGACGCCGCCGATCTGCGCGCGCCGCTGCGCGAAAGCGCCGACGATTCGCTGCTGCATGAGGCCATTGAAGCCGCGATCCTGCGCAAGCCCAAGGGCCACGACTTCGTCATCGACCGCGCGGCGCCGTCCGCCGCCGTCCCACGCCATATGAGCACGACGGGCGGCTGATGAAATCGGAGTCGGTCGCTTTCCTCGGCCTTGGAGTCATGGGCTATCCCATGGCCGGCCATCTTCACCGCGCCGGCCAAAAGGTGCGGGTCTATAACCGTACCGCCGCCAAGGCTGAAAAATTCGCCGCCGAACATCCCGGCGCGGAATGGTTTTCGACTCCCGGCGAGACGGCGGTCGGCGCCGATTTCGTCTTTTCCTGCGTCGGCAATGACGACGATCTGCGCGCAGTGACGGTCGGCGCGGCTGGCGCCTTCGCCGGCATGTCGGCGGGCGCGATCTTCGTCGACCATACGACGGCGTCGGCCGAGGTCGCGCGGGAGCTCCATGTCGCGGGGGCCGAGCGCGGCCTCGGCTTCATCGACGCGCCGATCTCCGGGGGGCAGGCCGGGGCCGAAAAAGGCGCCCTGACCGTCATGTGCGGCGGCGATCCGTCGATCTTCGCCAAGGCTGAGCCGGTGATCGCCTGCTATGCGCGCGCGTGCCGGCTGATGGGGCCGCCCGGCGCCGGGCAGCTCACCAAGATGGTCAATCAGATCGCCATCGCCGGCCTCGTTCAGAGTCTGGCCGAGGCGCTGCATTTCGCCGGCGCCGCGGGACTCGACGCCGAAAACGTCATCGATCTCTTGAAGAATGGCGCGGCGCAATCCTGGCAGATGGAAAACAGAACAAAAACAATGCTGGCCGGAGAATTCGACTTCGGCTTCGCCGTCG
>JBFXJV010000040.1:0-13917 GCA_050174515.1 Methylocystis sp. | reverse complement strand
TTCGCAAGCATGGCGCGACGGTTCCTCCGCCGCATTCCGGCTGTCTTTCGCCGCGATTGGAGCGCTTGGCCAAGCCTCACTCAATCCAGAATTTCACTCCTTGAACGTGCTCTTTGGCGAGAAAGCCATCGCCAACCGCGAGAAAACCAAAGTTAAATGCAAAGCGATATAATAATATATATCGGGGTCGAACATTTGCGGCACTTCCATGAATACCTCGAGCAGTCTTACCGCAGAAATCACGACGATCGTGGTGAGAAGGTTTAATTTAAGATGTGTGAAATCCACGGAGGCCATCCAGGCCGGCCGACCGACCATATCTTCTTCGTTAATCTTATAAATAAAATTTCCATATATCGAGATAGTTACTATTATCACAAGGGCGGATATCAGCGTGAGATCGACCAATTCGAGCAAGTGAACTTTAATATTTGCATCATTTTCTGAAAATAATACTTGAATAATATGAAATGTATTCTTTGCTGCCTTCAAAACCATGCCGATCAAGCCGACGCCGAGCATCAACAGAAAGGGCAGCAGCAGCCAGCGAGTCAGGAAAATGTACCGCTCGATCAGACGCCTAATCATTGTACATCCTCGCTCGGTCTTGGGCGATAGCGCCCTCAAAAATGCACGCCCTCGCCGCGGTAATCGGCGAGGCGGCCCGCTTCGTCGAGGCGCCGACGATCTGACTCTTTCAGCGAACGTCGATCTCGCTTTCGACGATATGATTGAGCGGCGTCCCTTCGGCGGTCAGCGTCATGCGCAGCTTCAACCGCCCGCCTGCGACCTTGTGCTCGCGCACGATGCGCTCGATCTCGCGCTGCGAGGTTATGCCGACCTCTTTCAAGAATCTGCGCACCGCCATGTTGAAAGCGTCTTCGTCCATCGCCCGACTCCCCTGCTCGCCGGTAAGTAGCGCGTTTTCGGCCAGCGTCACCGAGGCGATTCGATTAGCGCGGTCCAGACCGCGTTCGGCATCCAAATGCGCGTCATATCGGCGCGCGCAATCGCTTCATCGACGCCAAGCACGTCGCGGCGATAGCGGTAGAGGAGCGCCGATACGCGATAATTCGCAATGCAATGGACATGAGTCGCGGCGTCCCCCGTTTCCGTCAGCGCCGCGCAAAACGCCTGGAAGTCGGCCTCGGTCGGATGCTGAAAATCGATCGGGATATGGCGATAGGTCATGCCAAGCGCGCCGACCGTCGCGGCTTCGTCGGGCAACGCCTTCTCATGGCTGGAGAGACCGAGATTGATCACATAGCGCACGCCGAGCGCGGCGATCGCCGCAAGCTCGCTTTCGCTTGGCTGGCCGGATGTCGTGAGGCGAGAGTCGATCCGAAGCCAATTATAGATATGCGTCGGATCATCCTGCATGGCTTTCACGCAAATGTCCGCCGCCTACCCCGCCTTCGCCACTTCCCGCTGAGCGAATCCCAGACGGATATTCAATTCGTGCAGCAACTGCTCAGCCGCTACCGGAATATTGGTGCCGGGCGGGAAGATCGCCGCCGCGCCAGAATCATACAAGGCCTGGAAATCGTCCGGCGGGATGACGCCGCCGATGACCATCATAATGTCGCCGCGGCCGGCGCGTTTCAGCGCATCGCGCAGTTCCGGCGTCAAAGTGAGATGGCCAGCCGTCATCGTCGAGACGCCGACAATATGCACGTCGGCTTCCTTCGCCTTCTGCGCCACCTCGTCCGGCGTCGCGAAGAGATCGCCGATCACCACGTCGAATCCCATGTCGGCGAAGGCGGAGGCGATGACTTTCTGGCCGCGATCGTGTCCGTCCTGGCCCATTTTGGCGACGAGAATGCGCGGCTTGCGCCCGGTGTTGTCCTCAAAGTCGCGGGTCATGCCGACCACGCGGCCGACCTGAACGCTCTCCTTGCCCGCCTCCTTCGCATAGACGCCGGAAATCACATTGGCCTTCGGCTTATGGCGCGAGAACACTTTTTCGAGCGCGAATGAGATTTCGCCGACGCTCGCCTTCGCGCGCGCGGCCTTCACCGCGAGATCGAGAAGATTGGCGCCCGACGTCGCGCCCTCGGTCAGCGCATTCAGCGCCGCTTGCGTTTTCGCCTCGTCGCGCGCGGCGCGCAAACGCGCGAGCTTGTCGAGCTGCGCGGCGCGAACGGCGGCGTTGTCGACCTTGAGCACATTGGGCTTGGCGTCGTTCACCGGCTGATATTTGTTCACGCCGACCACGACCTGAGTTCCGCTGTCGATGCGCGCCTGGGTTTTCGCGGCCGCCTCCTCGATGCGCTGCTTGGGCACGCCCGCGGCGATCGCCTTGGCCATGCCGCCGAGCGATTCGATCTCCTCGATATGCGCCCAGGCGCGCTTGGCGAGTTCCGCGGTCAGGCGCTCGACGTAATAGGAGCCGCCCCAGGGATCGATGATCCGCGTCGTGCCACTCTCCTGCTGCAGCACGATCTGCGTGTTGCGGGCGATACGCGCCGAGAAATCGGTCGGCAGCGCGAGCGCCTCGTCGAGCGCATTGGTGTGCAGCGACTGGGTATGCCCTTGCGTCGCCGCCATCGCCTCGACGCAGGTGCGGATGGCGTTGACATAGACGTCCTGCGCGGTCAGCGACCAGCCGGAAGTCTGGCAGTGGGTGCGCAGCGTCATGCTCTTTTCCGATTTCGCGCCGAGATCCTTCATCAGCCGCGCCCAGAGCAGGCGCGCAGCGCGCAGCTTCGCCACCTCCATGAAGAAATTCATGCCGATGGCGAAGAAGAAGGAGAGACGCGGCGCGAAACCGTCGATGTCGAGGCCGGCCGCCACGCCGGCCCGCACATATTCGACGCCGTCGGCGAGCGTATAGCCCAATTCGAGATCGGCCGAGGCGCCCGCCTCCTGCATGTGATAGCCGGAGATCGAAATCGAGTTGAACTTCGGCATATGTTTGGACGTATAGCCAAAAATATCCGACACGATGCGCATCGACGGCTCTGGCGGATAGATATAGGTGTTGCGCACCATGAATTCTTTTAAGATGTCGTTTTGGATCGTGCCGGTGAGCTTTTCGGCCGGCACGCCCTGCTCTTCCGCCGCGACGATGAACAGCGCCAGAACCGGCAGCACCGCGCCGTTCATGGTCATCGACACCGACATCTGATCGAGCGGAATGCCGTCGAAGAGCGTGCGCATGTCATAGATCGAGTCGATCGCGACGCCCGCCATGCCGACGTCGCCCATCACGCGGGGGTGGTCCGAGTCATAGCCGCGATGGGTGGCGAGATCGAAGGCGACCGAGAGTCCCTTCTGGCCGGCGGCGAGGTTGCGCCGGTAAAAGGCGTTCGAATCCTCGGCCGTGGAGAAGCCGGCATATTGGCGGATCGTCCAGGGCTGGGCGACATACATCGTCGGATAGGGCCCGCGCACATAGGGCGCGACGCCGGGATAGCCGTCGACGAAGGAAAGCCCCTCGATGTCCGCCGGCGCATAGGCGTTCTTCACTTCGATCCCCTCCGGCGTCAGCCAGCGGCGGGCCTCCGCCTCCTGCTTGGGCGCGACGGGCGCGAAGGGAATCTGCGTGAAATCGGGGATCGCCGACATTCTTTCCTCAAAGGTTATATTAGTGGTCTTAAACCAGAGGAGGCTGGGGCGCAAAAGCCCAAATTTGGCGCACAAACTCAATTATACTGTCAATCGCTTGCGCAACAAAAATGTCAATACTAATATCAATACCGAGGCGCTCATGCCCCCGAATGTGATCCACCTTCAACCTCTGAAAATGCTGCGGGCGAATGAATCGTCGAGGAAGGAATGGGTAGCGCGGTAGCAAGGAAGCTCGAGTCGCTGCGCTCGAAAGGCGCCATGCGGAATATCGAGGTCGCAAACCTGCTCGGCACGCGTCCGGAAACCGTCTCGCGTTGGAACCAAGGACGCGCCTATCCGCATCCAAATACTGAAAAGACGCTTCTCGAACTTGAATATATTGTCGACCAGCTGTCCGAGCTGTACGAACCGGACGAAGCGCGGCAATGGATTTTCTCGCCTCAGAAATTGCTGAGCGGCGCGTCGCCGGCGGCGTTGATCCAGGAAGGCCGCATTGATGAGGTGCTGCGGCTCGTCAGCCAGCTGCGTGACTACGTATATCTGTAGAGAAGTGGATCGCCAATGATCCACGAACAAGGCCTTGTCGATCAGCTGAGCGTCCTGTCCGTCGAGCGTTTCGAGGGAGAGGTTTTTCGGACGACTTCGGTAAGCGCTGATCCACTCGCGCCCTCGATCAGCGGGGGACGCTGGGCACCGTCGCAGGACAACGCGTCCGAAGTCTCCGTCCTTTATACGAGTCTTGAACGTGACGGCGCGATCGCTGAAGTCGTCGCCTATCTTCTCCAATTGACGCCTCTGCCGCGCATGCGCACGCTGAAAATCTCTCGTCTGGGCGTTTCGACAGCCAAGACATTGAGGCTCGCGCGCGCGTCACTTGAGGATTTCTGCGTCGATATGGATCGATTTGGAGAGCGCGATTACGCGCGAACCCAACAGATCGGAGCAGCTATCGCATTCTTGGAGCTCGACGGATTAATTGCGCCGTCGGCGCGTTGGCCCTGTGACAACCTTATGATTTTTAGCGCCAATCATTCTTTGAACGAGCGCCTGGACGTCATTGACTACGAAGAATTCGTTTGGCGCGAGTGGGCTGAAGCGAATGGCTTTATGCGCTAATCAGGCGCGGAGACTTGGAGCGCCGCAGAATTGCCTGCTCGTCCCGGCGCCCGCTTGCCCTGGTCACGCTGGCCGGGTCACAATCGTGCGCTCGGGCGATCGCACTCGTCTCAAACCATCCAGGAAACTCACATGCGTCCTTCGTTGAGCATGCTGCCGATCGCCTTTTGCTTCGCAATCGCGCCAGCGCAGGCCCTCGCCGAAAACCAGATTTCCGCCGAGGTGAAGGAAAAATGCAAGGCGGATTATTCGCGCCTGTGCAGCGGCGTGATGCCCGGCGGCGGGCGCATCCTCGCCTGTTTTCAGGCGCATAAGGACGAAGTCTCTCCGGACTGCCGCGACGCGCTCGCCAAGGTCAAGAATTGACAGGGACGATCACGGCTCACTCGGCGTCCACGCCGTCCGACGCCTTGGAGGGAAATCGCGCCGAGGCGTAGCGGACCGTCAGGACCGCGAGAGAGAGAGTGAGCGTCGCGCCCGCGAGGATCAATATGCCGGCGTCGGGGACCGACTCCATCTGCACATAGCCGATCAAGTGGCGGGTGAGCGCGGTGATGCCGACATAGAGCAGGAAGCGCACAGGCATGTGGTTGGTGCGGAAATAAATGCCGACCATCGAGCCGATTTCGAGATAGATGAAGAGCAGCAGCAGATCTTCGATCGTCGCATGGCCCTTCGTCATCATTTCGAGAAAAGCCTTCGCCGCCGCCCAGACCGTCGCGCCGCCAATCGCGAACAGTCCGAGAAGGTGAAAGACTTCGGTGAGCAGATAGCCGATCGGATCGAGCAGATCGAGCATTCGACGCACTGCCGGGTGTGGCTTCCTGTCCGTGACTTTCATCGACTGCCTGCAAGTTTGTGCGGCGCCCGGACATGCCGTGGCCGGCGGCGAGAAGGTCGCGCATGGCGACGCCTAGCGCAATCGACTTTGTCGCCAAATTTCCGTTGCGACCTTCCGCCAACCTATCCGCCAAGCCGTGGGGTCCAGTCCTCCACCTTGCGCGTTTCGATTCGCCTGCGCGCGAGTTCGCGCCAGTTTGGCGCAAGCTGCGGCAGCGCGGCCATCTCGGCGAGCTCGTCGAAATCGCGCGCACGCGTATAGAGCAAGGCGAAAAGCCGGGCGAGCGGCCAATCTGGCTGCGGCCGCTCGATCAGCCGCAGCGAATCGCCAGGGCGCGCCTCGCCCGGCGCGAGTACGCGATAGTACCAGCCGCAGCGCATGCTTTCTTGCGTGCGCCGCGCCATGTCGCGCCGGCCGAAACGGAAATTGAGGGTCAGGCACGGCTGTCGGCCCTGGCTTACCTGCAGCCGCGCGCCGCCGAGCGCGAAGACGTCGCCGACGCAGACCGAATCCTCGGCGAACCCGAGCGTCGAGACGTTCTCGCCAAAGGCGGCGGGACCCCATTCTTGCGCAAGCTCCGGCAAATCGACGCGCCAGGCGTCATAATGCTCGCGCGGATAGTGGTGCAGCGCTTTCTCGACGCCGCCATGATGGCGTCGATCCGCCTGTCGATCGCCGATGAGGCCCTCCGTCTCAATGCGCCACGGCGGCGCCAGCGGCTCCTTACGGATCGCGCTCCTGCGGCCTGGCGCAATCTCGCGCGGGCGCCCGGCGAAAAGCTCACGGATAGGAAGATCAGCCATCGCGTCCGCGCCAGCTGTAGAGCCGGCGCTACTTCTGAATGGAGGCGAGATAGGCGAGCAGCGCTTCGATTTGCCCAGCGCTGAGCCGGAATTGCGGCATTTCGAGCCCCTCATGGCCGACGACGATGCCCTCGGCGAGCGCCTCTTCGAGATTGCTCAGCGGATATTTGCGCGAGAGAGAGCGGAACGGCGGCGATTTGGGATTGGCGCTCTCGCCCTTCACCCCGACCGCGTGGCAGCGTCCGCAATTGTGCTGTGCGATCACCCGCCCGCGCTTCAACTGCTGCGCATTGACAGACGACTTCGCCGACGCGACGCCGGCGCCAAGAACGAGACAGCAAGCAACCGCCACAGGCGCGAATCGGAGCATGAGCGAATCTAGCCCCCGCCCCCGCCAATGTCGCCGCGCCCTATTGGCGCACCACCAGCACCGAGCATTTGGCGTGGCGCACGATGGTTTTGGCGTTGGAGCCTAAAAGATAAGTCGCCATCGTCGGTCGATGCGAACCGACCACGATAAGGTCGGCGCCCCATTCCTCGGATTCGGCGAGCACTTCGGGATAGACGGCGCCGAAGCGCACGATGGAGGACACGCGCTCCGCCGGATAGGCAATCTTGCCGCACAGGACCGCAAGGTCCTTTTCGGTCGCCTCGCGCATTTCCTCGTCGAATTTGGGCGGGATATAGTCGATGAAGGCCACCGGAACGAGCGGCTGGACATTGATGAGCCGAAGCTGCGCGTCCGGCTCCGCTTTCGCGAGCGCCACCGCCGCATCAAGCGCGGGCTGCGTAACGTCGGCCTCGCTGATATCCACCGCCACCAGAATTTTCTTGTACATCCCCGCCTCCCGATGCGCGCCGCGTTAGATCACGCTGCATTTGGCCGGAATCGCCTAAATGCAGACGAAGTGACCGAGTCCAATACTTAGAGCGCGCGCCGCGCGCAAGATCGGGAAACTGTCGCCCGACGATATCGGGGTGGTTCGGCGTGTCGTTGCGAGAACCGCCGCGATGACGCCACCCCGCAATCGCTGCGCGCCTCGACGTTTACCCAGGCGACGACATGCTTCTGCGACAAAAGGTCAACTGGCGGAAACCAGGCGCGCTCTGGTTAATGGCGCGAACCTCCGGAAACGCTTTTCTCCATGCTCGCCGGCTTCCTGCAGAGGAGGCCGGCGCTCTTTTGGTTCGAACGTTCGTTGCAGCCTCGGTCTATCGCGGCCGCCCTTTATCTTGGCGCGCGCCTGATCGCGCATCGTATATCCCGCCGGCTTGCATCTCGGAGCGCGCGCTTCCGGCCGAACTTGCTGGGGGGATCAAATGCGCTGCAAACAGTTTGGCGACCGCCCGTCGCGCCCTCCGCGCGGCTTCCTCCCGCGCCGCATCAGGGCGGAATGATTTCGTCGGCTTGGTCATTGGTCTGACCTCCAACGTTAATCTGCCCCCGAAACTTATCCAGCGCCGACCAAGTCACGGCCGTGGCGCCTTGTCTCAGCTCATCGGCGCCCGAGGCTTGCTGGCCGTGGGGCGCCCGCGGCTGCTTCCAAGCCGGTCGGCGACTTCGCAAGCGGACATGGCGCTGCAAGGGAGGCTCGAACTCTTGATCTCTCCCTTAACCAGCTAAAAATACACATTAGATAACTAATTGCTTTTATTTGCTTTTAAGCCTCACGCAAAGCCCTTCGTCCGCATTGCCCCCATGTTCCAGGGGTAAGCAACAGGGCGGTCCGAAAAGCGATCGGGCCAAGTCTCGTTCATGCGCTCGAGTAAATGTGATCCCGCAGGATGGGATAAATCTGTTTATCCCATCGCCGTCCGTTGAACACGCCGTAATGGCCAACGTCCGCCTGGAGGTGGTGCGCCTTCATGTAAGGGCGCAGGCCCGTGCATAGATCGTGGGCCGCCAGCGTCTGGCCCACGGAGCAAATGTCGTCCTTTTCGCCTTCTATCGTCAGCAGAAAGGTCTTCTTGATCGCTCTGGGCTCTACCAATGTCTCCCGAATAAGCAATTTGCCTTCGGGAAGGGCGTGTTTCTGGAATACGGTTTCAACCGTTTCCAGAAAAAAAGCAGCGTCGAGATCCATAATCGCGAAATATTCCTCGTAGAAAGTTCGTATCTGATTGGCTTTTTCAAAGTCTCCTTCGACACGGCTTTTAAATAAATCGACGAATGCCTTCGAGTGGCGATCAATGTTCATGCTCATAAACGCCGCCAGTTGCATGAAACCGGGATAAACATGACGGCCGGCGCCGGCGAGGGAGTGAGGCACCACGCCGATCAATCTCTCCTTGAACCAGTTGAGCGGCTTCGATGTCGCGAGTTCATTGACTTTGGTTGGCGAGATGCGCGCATCGATTGGACCCGCCATCAGCGTCAGGCTTGCCGGCTGGTTGGGATCATTGTCCTGCGCAAGCATCGCAACCGCTGAAAGCGCCGCGACGACGGGCTGGCACACCGCCACGACATGGGATTGTGGACCAATGGCTTTTATAAAATGGATCAGGTGCTGGATGAAATCCGCAAATCCGAAGCCGCCCCGGGCGAGAGGCACATCTCGTGTGTTGCGCCAATCGGTTACATAGACTTGATGGTGGCGCAGCAAACTACGGATCGTGCCGCGCAACAGCGTCGCGAAATGTCCGGACATCGGCGCGACGAGCAGGACGCGCGGATCATCCTCGCCCCCTTCTCGCGCAAAATGAAGAAGCGTACAAAAGGGCGTCGAGAGAATTTCGCTTTCCTTCACGCATGCCGTTTCGTCCGAATCGGTTACGATCTCAGCGATTCCATAGTCTGGCCGCGTGTGGGTGAAGCCAGCGAGCGCGACGAGTTCGTAATATGCCGCCATGCGTCGCAGTGGCGACGCAAATTGCATGGCGCTCCACAAGGAAAGGATACGCTCGGAGCTTGACGCGAGAACGCGGATGGAATGGCTCAGATTGGCGTAGTTTTGATAGGCGTCATATATCATGCCGTTGCGAAGCCAATAGTTTCGTCGGCACCATAGGAGCAATGCGCGTGCCATGGTCGCGTATTATGGCGCCTTGCTTGCTTTGAAGGCGTTAGGCTCAGGAAACTCGCCATGCCGCGAACGACACTTACGATCAGCAGCAAGAATTATTCGTCGTGGTCCTTGCGCGGATGGTTGATGGCGAAGCTTTCGGGCATCGACTTTGACGAAATCTCCGTCGATCCGGACGACCCCGCCGTCCGGGCGGAGCTGTTGCTGCTCGCGCCTTCGATCTTGGTGCCGTGCCTCACCTATGACGGCGTAAAAATATGGGACACGCTCGCAATCGGTGAATTTCTTCACGAAATCGCGCCTGAGGCAGGATTGCTGCCGAGCGACCGGATGAAGCGGGCGCGTTGCCGCTCAATTTGCGGTGAAATTCATTCCGGGTTTACGTCCTTACGCGCCGCATTGCCGATGAACATCAAGAGGCGTTTCCCTAAGTTCAAGGTTTGGTCAAAGGCGCAGGGCGATATCGCCCGTGTCTCGCAAATTTGGCGGGAATGTTTGCAGGAGCATGGGGGGCCATATCTGTTTGGACAGATTTCCATGGCGGACGCGATGTATGCGCCGGTGGTTACGCGCTTTCGGACCTATGATGTTTCACTCGACGATGTATGTCAGACCTATTGCGATCACATCCTGGGTTGGCGCGACATGCAGGAATGGATCGCACAAGCGCGGCTTGAGGCGGACAGCTTTGAGGAACTGGAAGTCGAGTTTTGACATTCGATTGAATTGCGCCCTTGGCCGCCGCCATTGCCGTCCGGCAAGGACAAATATTGACCAGACTCGTACAGATACTCTGGTGCGCACATCAACATAGCGGCAGGACGGCTCTAAGCGGGCGACTTACCTCGGTCCGCCGGACTCCCGCAAATAGCGTCCGTTGACCCAACCGCTCGTGGATGGATCGTCCGGCCGTTCGACCCGGCACCATCTCTGACCGCGCGTGTTCTTGCAGCCAAGATTGCGCAGCGCCGTCCCATTCGCGAATTGTCCGACCTTTTGCGCGCGGGGTGAGGGCTCCTTGCGCAGGCTCAGCGTGTCGCCCGCGCCGACTCCTGTCACCTTCCAGAAATCAGGTCCGCCTGTCAGGCCGTCAGCATAATCCGGACCCTTTTCTTTGGCGGCGCCTTTGTCGCCAAGAGCGATCGTTAGCATGTAGCGAGCCGTCTCACCGCGACGCGCTGCGCTGCGCATCAGATAGACGCGGGCGGTATAATCGCCGCTCGTCGGCGCGGCGCCCTCATAATTGTCGCCGCTCGTGGAGCCAATAAAGAAAGCCGTCTGCGTTTCGCCCGGGGCCAGGAGGTTGAAATAATTCGCGTCGTTGCTGGTCGTGAGGCTGACCGTCAATGATTCGCCGGCCCCGGCGGGAAAGACGTAATCGACATACTGATAACCCCTTATACGGCCTTTGATCTTCGCGCCGCCGTCACTAAACGCCACGCGTTTAGTCCAGTGCTCGGAACCGGCGAAGGCGAGCGGCGGCAAGCCGGCGAGCAGGAAGGCGAAGGCGAACATGCAGAGCCTGGGGAACATGCAGCGTCCTTTGTTGCGACATGGTTACGACAAACGCTACGCGAACGAGCCGTTATGCGGCGATTGCGCAACGCCGTCGCGCTGCGAAAGACCAATATGTCGTTGCGCGACAGAGGTCGCACGCGATCGAACTTGTTCGCCACAGTTGGCGTTCCGTGAAGATAAGGATCCGGAGCGAAAGGCGGCCAGTTCCGCTCCAAGGCGCAGGGGCATTGGTCGTCGAAGGCTTATAACCTTCGATCCTTGGAGAAAATCTGTGAAACGCTTATTCGCCATGACCGCCACATGTGTCTTGATTTTTTCGTCGAACGCCGCATCGTAGAGCGTTTCGCAGCGCGAATTCAAGCGCGTCGCGCCCGGCGCAGAATCCTCGGAGGCGAACATTTCCGTGACGATCGGCGGGTCAAAGCCATTCAACCTTGCAGAGGAATCGATCTATGCCTAAACCTGATCCGCCAGCAAAGGCGCGAATCGCATGACATGTCATGCGTCACCGCCAACCAATTAACTGCCGAACAGACGAAATCCGGCTTACGGAAACCATTTCGCTGGGTTATATGCAGCTTGCATCGGCACGAAGCGGCAATCTGAATCAACCAGATCGCAGGTCCTAGCTAAGAGCATGGCGCATCCGATCGAAGAATACGCGCTCATCGGAAATTGCGAAACGGCGGCGCTGGTCGCGCGCGACGGCTCGATCGACTGGCTGTGCTGGCCGAACTTTGACAGCGACGCCTGCTTCGCCGCGCTACTCGGCACGCCCGAGCATGGTCGTTGGCGCATCGCGCCCGCCGACGCGGCGGCAAAAATCACGAGGCGCTATCGCGACGACACATTAGTCCTTGAGACTGAGTTCACGACCGATACGGGCGTCGTCGTGCTTGTCGATTTCATGCCGCTTCGCGACGGCGGCAAGCCGTCGCAAGTTGTGCGGCTCGTTAAGGGCCAACGTGGTCGCGTCAAGATGTCGTGCGAACTCGTTCTGCGCTTCGCCTACGGCTCGTCCGTGCCCTGGGTGACGCGTCTTGAGGGCGGCGGGTTGCGCGCGATCGCCGGGCCCGACATGACGGTGCTGCACACGCCGATTAAGTTGCATGGGGCCGATCTTAAAACGGTGGGCGAATTCGTTGTATCGGAAGGAGAGACGGCGCCTTTCGTCCTGAGCTATGGCCGATCCTATCGGGACGCGCCGGCAGGACCGATCGACCCGAACCTTGCGTTAAGCGACACTGAGAATTTTTGGCGTAAGTGGTCGGCGCGCTGCCTGGAAACGGGAAAATGGTCCAGCGTAGTGCGTCGCTCTCTGATTACGCTAAAGGCGCTCACCTATCGTCCGACTGGCGGCATTGTCGCGGCGTCAACTACCTCGCTGCCTGAACAACTAGGTGGATCACGCAACTGGGACTATCGCTATTGCTGGTTGAGGGACGCGACGTTCACCTTATTAAGCTTGATGAACAGCGGCTATTATCAGGAGGCGCGGGACTGGCGGAAATGGCTGCTGCGCGCAGTCGCCGGCAGTCCGCAGCAACTGCAGATCATGTATGGCATCGAGGGCGAGCGGCGCCTGAACGAATTGGAGCTGCCCTGGCTGCCTGGCTACGAAGGCGCAACGCCGGTGCGGATTGGCAACGCCGCGTCCGGTCAAGTGCAACTAGACGTCTATGGCGAAGTCATGGACGCGCTCTATCAGGCGCACCGGGGCAAACTCGGTCCACTCAATGCCGGTTTTGACCTGCAACGCGCCATACTCGATCATCTCGCCACGATCTGGCGCGATCCGGATGAAGGAATATGGGAGGTCCGAGGCGGACGCCAGCACTTCACCTATTCCAAAGTCATGACCTGGGTCGCGTTCGATCGCGCCGTCAAGCTGGCCGAGGGGTTCGGCCTTACCGGTCCGATCGACAGCTGGAAACAGCTGCGGCAAGATATCCATGACGATATTTGTCAAAAGGCGTTCAATTCCAAAGTCGGCGCCTTCACCCAGTCCTATGGCTCCGACACGCTCGATGCGAGCGTGCTGTTAATGCCGCTGGTGGGCTTCTTGCCGGCGAGCGATCCGCGCGTGAAAGGGACAGTCGCCGCGATCGAGCGCGGCCTGATGGCCGACGGCTTTGTCATGCGCTACGACACGCAAGCTGGCAAAGACGGATTGCCGCCAGGGGAAGGCGCTTTCCTTGCCTGCAGCTTCTGGTTCGTCGACAATCTCGTGATGGCAGGCCGCCAGCAGGAAGCGGAGCGGATGTTCGAGCGGCTCTGCGGACTCCGCAACGACGTCGGATTGCTCTCCGAGGAATATGATCCGCAGGCGAAACGCCTTGTCGGCAACTTCCCTCAGGCATTTTCGCACATCGCCTTGGTCAATAGCGCTCATAATCTGTTGCTTTCCGAAAATTCGCTCAAACAGCGCGCCGGGCATCGTTCAGGATCGAAGTCGGCGGCGACTGTGGCGCAAAGTTGATCACGCGACCGCGTGCTGAGGACGTCGCCAGCGTTCGCGGTTCCCTCGCGGGAATGGCGGGAAATTTGGTTGGCGAAGCCTCGGCGTTGCTGAAGCCGAACCATTCCGGCGCTGGAGGCGGCGTCACGCCATGGCCAAACATGCAACGAAAACGGCGTTCGCGCTTCAGGCGGCGCCGGCTTTGCCCATCAGCACCAGCGTATGGCCGTCCGGGTCGCGGACGCAGGCGGCTCGTCGGCCGTCCGCGAGCGTGACGATGCGCTCGGAAACGAAGCTCATCTTCGCTTCACTGAGGCGCGCGAAGAGCGCATCCAGATCGTCGACTTCGTGAACCTGCCGGACGGACGCTGCGTCATTGACGCGAAGCGGAACGGCAAGGGCTCGGCCGCGCGGCGCGCGATAATGCAGCAGCTCCACATGTGGAGTCGCAACGCTGGCGGGCTCCAAGGCCACGACGTCGACCTCAACGTCGTCGAGCCCGTCGAGCCGGTCCTGCGTCTCGCCGCGATTGAGCGAGCGCCCGCCGACCCGCAGACCGAGAAGGCCGTCGTAGAACGCCAGACTGCG
>JBFXJV010000039.1:0-13983 GCA_050174515.1 Methylocystis sp. | reverse complement strand
GACGAACCAACGTCGGGAGTCGATCCGATCGCCCGCGACTCCTTCTGGCAAAGGCTGATCGACATGTCGCGTCGAGATGGGGTGACGATCTTCATCTCGACGCATTTCATGAATGAAGCCGAGCGATGCGACCGAATTTCGCTGATGCACGCCGGCCAGGTTCTGGTGAGCGGCGCGCCTGATTCGATCATCAAGAAACGCGGCGCGAAGAATCTGGAGGAAGCCTTCATCGGCTATCTGGCGGACGCCGTCGAAAAGGACGCCGCTTCGACCGGCTCATTTGAACGGCTCGAAGCCCAGGGAGAAACTTTTGAAAAGAAGCAAGACGATCCTCCGCCAAGGCGCTTCTTCGACCCTAAGCGCATGTTCAGCTATGCGCGTCGGGAGACGCTCGAACTGAGGCGCGATCCGATACGCGCCGCCATGGCCATGCTCGGCACCGTGTTTTTGATGTTCATCATGGCCTATGGCATCAGCATGGATGTCGAGAATCTGTCCTTCGCCGTGCTGGACCGCGATCAGACGACGACGAGCCAAAATTATGTCATCAACATCGCCGGGTCGCGCTATTTCACCGAACAGGCGCCCCTGGCTGATTACGCGGATCTCGATCGGCGCATGCGGAGCGGCAAGCTAACTGTCGCCATCGAAATCCCGCCGGGCTTTGGCCGCGACGCCGCGCGCGGCCGCCCGGTGGAGATCGGCGCGTGGATCGACGGCTCCATGCCCATGCGAGCCGAGACGGCGCAGGGCTATCTTCAGGCCATGCACGCGCAATGGCTGCGCGCCAAGAGCGGCTTGGCGAGCCCCGTCAATATCGCTATCCGCTACCGCTACAATCCCGACGTCAAGACAATCATGGCGATTGTCCCAGCGGTCATTCCGCTGCTGCTCATGCTCATTCCGGCGATGTTGACGGCGCTCAGCGTCACCCGCGAGAAAGAACTCGGCTCGATCATCAATTTTTACGTGACGCCGACAACAAGGCTCGAATTCCTACTCGGCAAGCAGCTTCCCTATGTCGTGCTGGGCCTTTTGAATTTCCTGCTCTTGACCTTGCTGTCCGCCGTCTGGTTTCAGGTGCCGGTCAAAGGCAGTTTTCCCGCACTGTTTTTCGGAGCGGGGCTTTATGTCGGCGCGGCGACGGCCATGGGGCTCGTCATGTCGTCCTTCATGCGCAGCCAGGTCGCTGCGATCTTTGGAACCGCCATCGCGACCCTTATTCCCGCGGTTCAATACAGCGGCTTCATCTATCCGGTGTCGTCGCTCGAAGGCGCCGGCGCCTTTATCGGCCGCATCTATCCGACAACCTATTTTCTGGTCATCACGCGCGGGGCCTTCTCTAAGGCTCTCCATTTCTTCGACCTGCAAAGCGCCTTCGTTCCCCTGTCGATCGCAGTTCCCCTGCTTCTCGGCGTCTGCGTCCTGCTCCTGAAAAAACAGGAGGCATGATCCTGATATGCGGATCGCGAATATCCTGACTCTTAGCGTCAAGGAACTGCGCAGCCTTGCGCGCGATCCGGTCATGATCGCGTTGATCGTCTATGCATTCTCCTTTGCGATCTATACAGCCGCAGAGGTGATACCCGAGACGCTCAACAAAGCGCCCATCGCCATAGTCGACGAGGATCGCTCCGCTCTCTCCATGCGCATTGGCACCGCCTTCTACCCGCCCTATTTCACGCCGCCGATCTTCACGACGCTCGCGGAAATGGATTCCCTGATGGATAAGGGCCTCATCACTTTCGCCCTCGATATCCCACCCAACTTTCAGCGCGACGTTCTCGCCGGGGATCGGCCGACGATCCAGCTCAATGTCGACGCGACGCGAATGAGTCAGGCCTTTTCCGGCGGCGGCTATGTCGAAACCATCGCCGCGGGCGAAGTCGCGGCCTTCTTACAACGCTATCGCGCGACAACGATGCTGCCGATCGAACTCGCCCTTCGAACGCGCTTCAACCCCACGCTGAAACGATCCTGGTTCGGCGCCGTCGTGGAGGTCATCAATCAAATCACCATGCTGTCGATGGTGCTGACCGGCGCTGCGCTGATCCGCGAACGCGAACATGGAACGATCGAGCATCTGCTGGTCATGCCTGTCACCCCGTTCGAGATCATGGCGAGCAAGGTTTTGTCGATGGGCTTCATCGTCCTCGTCGCGTCCGCCGCGTCGCTCATTGTCATCGTTCAGGGATTGCTCGCCATGCCCATTCAAGGGTCGATTGCGCTTTTCCTCGCAGGCGCCGTGTTCAATCTCTTCGCCACGACGTCCTTGGGCATTTTTCTCGCGACCACGGCGCGGTCCATGCCGCAATTTGCGCTTCTCTTCATTCTGGTCGCTCTGCCCCTGGAGATGCTCTCGGGCGGCGTAACGCCGTCCGAGAGCATGCCATGGCTCGTCCAGGACATCATGCTCGCGACGCCGACGACCCATTTTATTCTTCTCGCGCAAAACATTCTTTTCCGCGGCTCTGGCTTTGGCGTCGTCTGGCCGCAGCTGCTCGCGCTCAGCGTCATTGGCACGGCGCTCTTTGGAATCGCCTTAGCGCGATTCAGAAAGACGATCAGCGAAATGCAATGAACCTAGCGGAAAGCGACGACGCGGTGAGAGCGAACGCCAGCTGGATTCCCCGCCAATCCGGCTCGAAAAGGCGGCGATGACTCCGCTTGCTGCGCGATTGTGCGCTGTGTGCGCTGATAGCTCGAAAAGTAGCGAAATATGTCGTATCGAGGCGTAGAATAAAGCGCGCGCGACGCGACCTGCGCCGTTGAGACGACAACGCAATATGCTTGTAAATCAAGATATTAGATTCGCCGTGGCGCCGATGATGGATTGGACGGATCGGCACTGCCGATACTTCCATCGGCTGCTATCGCGCCGCGCGCGCCTTTATACTGAAATGCTCACGACCGGCGCGGTGATCCACGGCGACCGGGCGCGGCTGATGGCTTTCGATCCTTTCGAGCAGCCGGTCGCGCTGCAGCTCGGCGGCGCCGAGCCAGCGGCTCTGGCGAAGGCCGCCGCCATCGTCGAGACATTCGGCTACGCGGAAGTCAATCTGAACGTCGGCTGCCCATCCGATCGGGTTCAAAACGGCGCGTTCGGCGCCTGTCTGATGCGCGAGCCTGCGCTCGTCGGCGACTGCGTCAAGGCGATGAAGGACGCCATCGCGATTCCCGTCACGGTGAAATGCCGCATCGGCGTCGACGATCAGGACCCCGAGCAGGCGCTGTTCGCGCTTGCTGAGACTTGTGTCGCAAGCGAGGCCGACGCGCTGTTCGTGCATGCGCGCAAGGCCTGGCTCAAGGGTCTCTCGCCGAAAGAGAACCGGGACGTGCCGCCGTTGGACTATGGGCTCGTGCATCGTCTCAAGCGGGCGCTGCCGGACGTGCCGATCGCGATCAATGGCGGGCTCACCAGCATGTCGCAGATCGAGGAGCAGCTGACATTCGTCGACGGCGTCATGATCGGGCGCGCCGCCTATCACGATCCGGCCTTGCTGCTTGAGGTCGATCCGCACTTGTTCGGCACCCCTGCACCCGCGGCGGACCTTTTTGAGGCCGTCGACGCCTTCCTTCCCTATGTCGAGCGACAATTGGCGAAAGGCGAAAGGCTCGCCAACATGACTCGCCATCTTCTCGGACTTTTCGCAGGAATGCCTGGCGCGCGGTCGTTCCGTCGCCGGCTGGCGATTGAGGCCGTCAAACCGGACGCTGGAGTGGAAATGCTGCTTCGAGCCGTCAACGACGTGCGTGCGGCCACGACGCGCTTTGCCGAAACGAGGAGATTGGCCGTACCGGCTGAAACCGGTTGACCGGTTACGTAGCCGAAAGCGCCGCCAGAATTGCGATCTCCGCGAGCTGCTGCGCGGCGCCGAGCACGTCCCCTGTGTAGCCTCCGATCTCCTTTTTCGCGAGTTTTGCGACAAGCGCCGCCATGGCGAATGCGCCGAAAATTGCGACCGCAATCTGGCCTGCGCCTGCGCCAGCGAGCCAAGGCGCGAGACCAAGAGCGGCGGCGATCAAGCCGGCGCGGGTCCAAGCGCCGTGCGGAGGCGCGGCGACGCTTGCGCCCAGCCCATCGACGCGCGCGCAAGGAAGCCACAGCATCGGCGCCAGGCCGGCGACGCGCGACAACGCTCCGGCAAAGATGAGCGCGAAGGCCGCGAGCGTGACGCTTCCCTCAAGAATCGATGCAAGCGCGGCGACGCGGAAAACAACGGAGAAGCACAGCGCGAGAACGCCATAGGTTCCGATCCGGCTGTCGCGCATGATCGCGAGTTTCGACTCCTGCGTCGCGCCGCCGCCGAAGCCGTCGGCGATATCGGCGAGCCCGTCCTCATGCAACGCGCCGGTTGCGAGCACGAGACTTGCGACAGCGGCGAGCGCGCAGAGGAGCGAAGGAAGATTGCAAATGCGCGTAACAACCAAAGCCGCAGCGCCGGTGGCGCCGATCACGGCGCCGGCGACCGGCAGCGCCGGCGCCATGCGCGCGAAATCTAGCGGCGCATGGGCGCCATCGCCGATCGGGAGGCGCGAATAGAACCGCAGGAATGTCGCGACATCGGCGAGGAGCGGGCGCTGCATTAGTCCCATCTTCGGCTCCCCCGCCGATTTGTCGAGAGGCGTCGAGCTTCCTCAGGACGATCGGGTGAAGGGCTTCCCTCATCCTGAGGAGCGTGCGCAGCACGCGTCTCGAAGGACGAGGAAGCCCGCTTTCGCGCATTCTTTCCTCACCCACGTCCTTCGAGACGCCGCCTACGGTGGCTCCTCAGGATGAGGGTACGGAAAAAATTCTTCCCCCGATCGCCCCCTGCGAGCTTCCTCTTGCAGTATCGGCGATCTAAATCGTCTGATTGTAAGCGCCGACCTCGGGATTTTCGCGCAGCACCGCGTCGATCGCGGTAAACATTTCCTTCATGCGCGACTGCGACACCGGGCTCTCGACGACGACGACGAGCTCCGGCTTGTTGGACGAGGCGCGCACCAGTCCCCAGGTGCCGTCGGCGGCCGTGACCCGCACGCCGTTGATCGTCACGACGTCGCGGATCGGCTGCCCGATGATCTCCTCGCCCTGCGCGCGCATCGCCTCGATGCGCGCCGTCACCTTGTCGATGACGCCATATTTCTTCTCGTCATCGCAATGCGGCGACATCGTCGGCGAACCCCAGGTCTTCGGCAGTTCGGCATAGAGGTCGGCCATCGACTTCGTCGGATTGCGGTCGAGCATTTCGAGCACATGGATGGCGGTGAGCAGCCCGTCATCATAGCCGCGCCCGATCGGCTCGTTGAAGAAGAAATGTCCCGACTTCTCGAAGCCGGCGAGCGCCTTCCTCTCGCTGACCCGGCGCTTGATGTAGGAATGTCCGGTCTTCCAATATTCGGTGACGACGCCGCGCGCGACAAGCTCGGGGTCGGTGGCGAAAAGCCCGGTCGACTTCACATCGACCACGAATGACGCGTTGGGGTGAACCTTCGAGAGATCGCGCGCGAGCATGACGCCGATCTTGTCGGCGAAAATCTCCTCGCCATTATTGTCGACGACGCCGCAACGATCGCCGTCGCCGTCAAAACCGAGGCCGACGCAAGCGCCGGTCTCGCGCACCTTGTCGGCGATGGCGTGCAACATGTGCAAATCTTCAGGGTTCGGATTGTAACGCGGAAAGGTGTAGTCCGGCTCCACATCGAGCGGGATCACTTCGCAACCAAGGCGCTCCAGCATCTGCGGCGCGAAGGCGCCGGCGGTGCCATTGCCGCAGGCCGCGACGACCTTCATCTTGCGCGCAAATGGCGGCCGCCGCGTAAGATCGTCGATATAGCGCGCGCCGAAATTTTCGATGTAGCGATAGGAGCCGCCCTCCGTCTCGTGAAATTCGCCGGCGAGAACGATCTCCTTTAAGCGGCTCATTTCTTCGGGACCGAAGGTCACCGGCCGCCGCGCGCCCATTTTCACGCCGGTCCAGCCATTGTCGTTATGCGAGGCGGTCACCATCGCCACGGCGGCGACATCGAGATCGAACTGCGCGAAATAGGCCATCGGCGACAGAGCGAGGCCAATGTCGCGCACGCGCACGCCGGCGGCCATCAGCCCGCTCACCAGCGCCAGTTTGATCGATGACGAATAGCTGCGGTAATCATGGCCGACGACGATTTCCGGCGCGACGCCCATTTCGCGCAGCAGCGCGCCAAGGCCCATGCCGAGCGCCTGCACGCCCATCAGATTGAGTTCGGCGCCGAACAGCCAGCGCGCGTCATATTCGCGAAAGCCGGTTGATTTGATCAGCGGCGCCTCTTCATATTCGAATGTGTTCGGGCGCAAATTCGTCACGGGCTTTGGAAACATAGATGATCCTTGGATGCGTCGGAGGTCGCTTCGGCGCATCGTTTACACTGTCGCGCCGCGCCGGCAAAATATCGAATGCGTGGCAGGCGGACGATGACAATGGGAGCGATCATGCGCGCAAAAGGTATTCTTCCCCTTTCCATCGCCTTTCTAGCGGCTCCGGCCGTCGCTGGCGCCGCGGACGAGCCGCCTCGGCGAAAACCGGGACTTTGGGAAGTCCACTCAGAATTGAACGGAAAGCCTTCGCCGGTCGGCGCGATCCAGACATGCATCGACGCGAAAACCGACAATCTTCTGAAAGAGGGCGTGAGCGACGCCCAATCGAGGTGCAGGCAGATGACCTGGGCCAAGGAAGGCGACTCTTACATCATCAAATCCGTCTGCAACATCGGCAAGAGCGTCGCGACGACGCAAGGCCGATTCACCGGGTCCTTCGATTCGAATTATCGCGGCGAGATGCATATGAGCTACGATCCGCCGCTGCACGGCATGTCCAAATCCGACATGACGCTCACAGCCACCTGGCTCGGCCCCTGCAAGCAAGGCCAGAAACCCGGCGATATCGTCATGCCGAATATGCCTTCAATTCCCGGCATGCCGAAGACCATCAACATGGAAGACATCATGAAAATGCGCGATCAGTTGAAGCGCATGCAGTCGCGCTGAGGCGGTCCGAAGCGCCCAACGCCTATTGGCCCCGCGGCTTGGCGCGGGTCGTCGGCTGAGCGGCGGCCGGATCGTCAGGCCAGAGATGGCGCGGGTAGCGCCCTCTCATCTCCTTCTTCACCTCGTTCCAGGAGCCTTTCCAGAAGCTCGGCAGGTCGCGCGTCATCTGGATCGGCCGATGCGCGGGCGACAGCAGTTCGAGCGTCAAGGGCGCGCGACCGCGCGCAAGCGTCGGGTGTCTCGAAAGCCCGTAGAGTTCCTGCACGCGCACCGCCAGGATCGGTCCGGTCCCGGTTGAATAGTCGAGCGCATGGCGCGCGCCGGCGGGCGTCTCGAAAAAAGCGGGCGCCTCGGCGTCGAGCCTGCGCGCCATTTCGTAGGGGAGAAGCCGCGCCAGCGCCGCCTCCAGATCGTCGGTCGCTATATCAGCAAGCGATGCGCGCCCAACGATGAAAGGCGCGAGCCAGGCCTCGGCGCTTGCCGCCAACGCGGGTTCGGAAAGGTCCGGCCATTCGTCGCCCTCAGCGCGGCGCAAAAAGGCGACGCGGTCGCTCAGTTGCTTCTGCGCCTTGGTCCACGGCAGCCGCGCCAGGCCGAGCGCAGCGACGCCGCGCGCGAGCAGGCGCGCATTTTGCTCGGACGCCTCCACCGCCAGATTGCGTTCGGAGAGCCGTATTGCGCCAAGACGCCGGAAGGCGCGCCGGCGCAGGCTCGCGCTCGCCGCATCAAAAACGGTTTCGTCGCGTGTTTCGATACGGTCGGCGGCGATCCGCTCGACCTCCTCGGATGTGAGCGCGCAGGCGGCGAGAAGGCGCGTCTGCGCCGCCCGGCCGGTAATCTCGGCGACGGCGAGAAAGGGCGCGCGCGACAAGGGGTCTTCGATCGGCAATGTCGCGGCGCGGCCGTTCGCCATCAGGAATTCGCCGCGCGCCCCGCGCGATTTGGCGATGCGGTCGGGAAAGGCGAGGGCTATCAGCGCCCCGTCGGATAACTGCCCCCTCCCCGACTCTCCCCCGCTTCGCGGGAGAGGGAACTGCGCCGCATCAAGCGCGGAGCCTACTCCCTCTCCCGCGCTGGCGGGGGAGGGCTGGGGTGGGGGCGGCACGCCAGCCGCCAGCCTCGCCCATTGCGCGGCGAGACGCAGCGCGTCGCGGGCGCGCTTGGAGTTTTCGCCGTGCAGGCGATCGAGCCGATGCGACAGGTCGGCGTCAGCGCCGCCGAGTCCGCGCTCGGAGAGCAGCATGGAGAGTTCGGCGGCGCGCCTCGCCTCGCCGTGACGCGCCGCTTCGACGACCATCCGCGCCAGCCGAGGGGCGAGCGGCAGACTGCGCATGGCGCAGCCCATATCGGTGAGCCTGCCGTCGCCGTCGATCGCGCCGAGTGCGCGGTCGAGCGCGACCGCCTCCCTCCAGGCAGGCGCCGGCGGCGGATCGAGCCAGTTGAGCCGTCCGGGATTGCTCACCCCCCAAGCGGCGAGATCAAGCGCCAGTCCAGAGAGATCGGCGTCGAGAATTTCGGGCGCGGCGAAGGCCGGCAGCGACGCGGTCTGCGGCTCGTCCCACAGGCGGTAGCAGACGCCGGGCTCGGTGCGGCCGGCGCGGCCGCGGCGCTGATCGACGCCGGCGCGCGCGGCGCGAACGGTTTCAAGCCGCGACAAGCCGAGATCAGGCTCGAAGCGCTGCACGCGCGCGAGGCCGCTGTCGACGACGACGCGAACGCCTTCGATGGTGAGCGAGGTTTCCGCGATCGATGTGGCGAGCACGATTTTTCGACGGCCGGGCGGCGCTGGCGCAATCGCCCGGTCCTGCGCGCCGCGATCGAGCGCGCCATAGAGCGGCGCGATATCGACATTATCCTGCAAACGGGAGTCTGCGAGACGCGAAGCGACGCGCATGATCTCGACCTGCCCCGGAAGAAAGGCGAGGATCGAGCCACTTTCTTCGCGCAGCGCCCGCAGGATCGCGCGCGTCATCGCGTCCTCGATGCGGGCGTCGCTGTCGCGGCCGAGATAAATCGTCTCGACAGGGAAGGCGCGCCCCTCGCTTTCGATGATTTGTGCGCTCATTACAGCGGCGATGCGCGCGCCGTCGAGAGTCGCCGACATGGCGATGAGCCGCAGATCCTCGCGCAGACCGGCCTGCGCATCCAGCGCCAGAGCAAGACCGAGGTCGGCGTCGAGCGAGCGTTCGTGGTATTCGTCGAAGAGCACCCCGGCGACGCCCTCAAGCGCCGGATCGTCGAGAATCATCCGCGCGAAGACGCCCTCGGTGACCACTTCGACGCGGGTTCGCGCCGAGACCCTCGATTCGAGGCGCATCCGCAGGCCGATGGTTTCGCCGACGCTCTCGCCGAGCGTCGCCGCCATGCGTCCCGCCGCCGCGCGGGCGGCGAGACGACGCGGCTCGAGCAGAATGAGCTTGCGGCCTTCGGCCCAGCCGGCGCCGAGCAGTTCGAGAGGAACGCGCGTCGTCTTGCCGGCGCCGGGCGGCGCGACGATGACGAGATTGCTAGACGCCGCCAGAGCCGCGCGGATCGCCGGCAGCGCATCGTCGATGGGAAGCGCCGAAAGGTCGTTGGTCATGGCGGGCGCGCGCTTCAACTTTTTCGTCCCGCCTGAACAAAAAGCCCCTCCCTTTCGGGGAGGGGCGAATGATCCCAGCGAATGCGGAAGCTTACGCCGCCTGCTGGATCGCCGACAGTTTCCATTCCTGGGCGCCGGCGCCGGCAGGCCGGCGGAATGTCCAGGCCTCCGTGGTCTCCGTCTGTCCCTCCCAGCCGGGCGCCGGCCTACTGGTGGCGCGATCGAGCATCTCGTCCTTTAGCGAGAAGCGCATGGCGACCGTGGCGTATTCGTCGACGCCTTCGCGCCACGCTTCCGATAGATCACCCTGCAACAGCTTTACGTCCGAGACGCGGTTGACGACGCCCTTAGCCCGGTTCTCCTCCAATTCATCGTCGAAATAGGAGGCCATTTCCGGCGTGGACATCCCGCGCAGCGCGCCGACGTCCTCGCGGCTGTAGGCCGCCTGGGTTTCGCCGAGCAGGCGCTCGAAGGCGTTGAAGTCCTCGGGCGCGAGCCGGATCGGCTTCGCCATCGCCGCCTCCGGCGCGGCGCCTGACCCGAAGCCCGCCGCCCCGAAAGGCGCGCGCGCCGTGAAGGGCGACGTGAAGTCCGAACTCGGACGATGACCGGCGCCGGCCATAACGTTGGCGTTCCGGCGCGCGAACCAGTTGAAGGCGAGCCGCGCCAGAAAGACGAGCAGCGCGATCTGCAGCAGCAGACCGATGACTGAGGCGAAGCCCATCATCCCGCCGAACAGGCCATGACCCGTCAACAGGCCGAAGAGGCCCGCGCCAAGCAGGCCGCCGGCCAGTCCGCCCAAAAGGCCGCGACCGAAGGCGCCGCCAAAAGCGCCGCGGGGTTGCCCCATTGGACTCGCCATGCCGGGCGCTGGCCGCGGCGTGGCGCTGCGTTGAAACGGCGACGCCGTTCCCGGCATGGTGCGGGTCGAAGGCGGCGCCGACCAAGAGCGAAAGCCCCGGCTGCCGAAGCTGCCGCCGCGGCCCATACGCGCCTCGGCGATTGCCGGCGCAAGCGCCAGCAGCGCCGCAAGGGCGAGAGAAATCAGCGATCCGCGCTTAAACGCGAAGAAACGCGACATTGCATTGTCCTCATCTGCGGAGAGCCGCGCTCCCCTTGCCGCGCATATATAGGAAGCGCGGCCAATCGATGCAAAGGCTTGGTCGGGGAAATCGGTTGTCGGTGGGGGGCGCCAGATCTCTTCAGTCGCCGCTTTGCTTCGGACGCCACGCGCGGAGTATGGAATGAGCGCGTATCCCGACCCAAGAGCAGATCGATCCGGCGACATGCGCCAATATCTCGACCTTCTGGAAAAAATCCTGCGCGACGGCCTGCGCAAGGACGATCGCACCGGCACCGGCACGCTGTCGCTGTTCGGCCATCAGATGCGCTTCGATCTTTCGCAAGGCTTTCCGCTGGTGACGACGAAGCGCGTGCATCTGAAATCGGTGATCCACGAACTTCTGTGGTTCCTCAAAGGCGAGACCAACGTCAATTATTTGCGCGAGAACGGCGTCACCATCTGGGACGAGTGGGCCGATGAAGACGGCGAACTCGGCCCGGTCTATGGCGCGCAATGGCGCCGCTGGCCGGCCAATGGCGGCGAGATCGACCAGCTCGCGAATGTCGTCGAAGAGATCAAGCGCAATCCGTTTTCTCGGCGGCTCATCGTCTCGGCCTGGAATCCGGCCGAAGTCGACAGGATGGCCCTGCCCCCCTGCCACTGCCTGTTTCAGTTTCATGTCGCGGAGATCGGCGGCGAGAAGCGCCTCTCCTGCCAGCTCTACCAGCGCTCGGCCGACGTGTTTCTCGGCGTGCCCTTCAATATCGCGAGCTACGCCTTGCTGACTCATATGGTGGCGCAGGTCGCGGGCTGTGCGCCGGGCGACTTCATCCACAGCTTCGGCGACGCGCATCTTTATCTTAATCACGTCGAGCAGGCGCGTCTTCAGCTCTCCCGCGAACCAAGGCCCCTGCCCCGCCTGAAGCTCAATCCTTCAGTGCGTTCGCTCTTCGACTTCCGATATGAAGACGTGAGCGTTGAAAATTACGATTCCTGGCCGGCGATCGCCGCGCCGATCGCGGTGTAGCGCCTATGCAGCCAAAAATCGTCGCCGTCGTCGCGCGCGGACGCAATGGCGTGATTGGCGTCGCCAATGGGCTTCCCTGGCGACTCTCGAGCGATCTCAAACGCTATAAGGCCCGCACCTGGGGCAAGCCGATGATCATGGGGCGGCGCACCTTCGAATCGATCGGGCGGCCGCTGCCGGGGCGCGAAAGCGTGGTTCTCACCCGCGATCCCGATTTTAAGGCCGAGGGCGCGCATCTGGCCGCGAATCCGCCTGAGGCTCTGGCGACGGCGCGCCGGCTGGCTGCGCTGATCGGCGCCGACGAAATCATCATCGCCGGCGGCGAGGAAATCTATCGCGCCTTTCTCGATCTCACCGATGTGATCGAACTGACCGAGGTCGCGCTCGATATTGCCGGCGACGCGCATTTTCCCGCGCTCGACCTACAAGACTGGCGCGAGATAGCACGCGAAGCGCCGCCGCGCGGCCCCAAGGACGAAGCGGATTTCGCCTATGTCACGCTTGAGCGTCGCCGCTCGTGACGCCCCTGAAACCAGTTGCGGCGCAAACCGGCTCTGGCTATAAAGCGGCCCGAAAGCGGCCGTCGGCCATTTCAATCGGAGTGTAGCGCAGCCTGGTAGCGCACCTCGTTCGGGACGAGGGGGTCGGAGGTTCGAATCCTCTCACTCCGACCAGTGTTTTCAAACACTTCAACCATTTGCAGAATCGGACGGCAGGCGCTCCATAATTTGCCCCACGGCTTGCCGCTGAGCAATCTCCCTGCGCCCATCTGAATTCAGCGTTTTGATCCCGCGCGGGACGCTGTCGGCGTCCTCGAGGGTGAAAGATCCTCGCTCTCGGGAATGTGCGACAGCAGGGCTTGCGGCTTACGCGCCAGTTCGGCGCCAACATGGCGGGCATGGCCGCAGAGTCGCGCCATACAGGCGTAGGCTCAAGTCGTTTGCATCCGCGCCATCAGCTTGCATGCGGTGTCGCCGAGCCGCGCAGCATAGTGGCCGGGCGAGAAAATCTTTTCGTACAGCAAGCGCGTGTCGCTCGTCATTGGATCGCTTCGTCCGCCGATGCGACACTTGAGCATGGCGGCGGCGAATTCGCTGGCGTCATTGGCGATGAACACATTGCGAAGCTGTGACGGGTCGATCCCCATGCCCCTGAACGCCTTCGACGTCGCGACGATCGGCAGCCCGCTCGACAAAGCTTCAACGGTCTTGATTGAAAGGCCGTGGCCTGCTTTGGTCGGAAGGAGAACGATGGAAGCGTTGGCGTAAGCAGACTTTATATCGTCTATCCTGCCCCGAAAAAGATGACGGCGCTCTTCATACAGCCGCCTGTCGCGCCTTTTCATGCCTTGGGCAATGTCGCCATAAATCGAAATCGACATTCCAGGCGCGTGCGGCGCAACATATTTCAGGAACCATCGGGCGCTGATGTAGTTGGCGGCGTTGTTGCCCGCGACAAAGACGGCCTGGTCGCCCTTGGAGCCGGCAAGCACAGGAGCGATCGAAGGATAGACGAGTTCATGAGAAGAGTGGGGCAGCAGCTGACGGAACGTCGCATACTCCTCCGAATTTAAGTGAATGCAAACGTCGGCGCGCCTGAGCCAGTCGAGTTCGACCGCCAGCAAACTGTCATAGCCGACATGGGGCGGGACAGTGAATCCGGTCTGATTGCGTAGCTCGTACTGCCGCGCCTGGATATCGTGAGTGTCGATCAATACGGGAATGCGGCGCCGCTCACGCATTTTCTCGACGAAAGGCATCACGAAGAAATGGTTGGCGTGGATCACGTCAATAGCGTCGAGATCGAGTCCCACGGGCAGAGGCGCGCGCTTGACCACCTCCACCAGCCAATTGGCGTGATCGCCATGAATCAACGGCCACCAGCCGTCTTTTAGCAGCGAGGTATTGAAAAGGTCCGCGATCGTAGCGGACGTTTCATATCTCTCATCGGCCGCAAGGTCTTGACTGTATGACCTGTAATTCGTCCAACGCGCGCCGCGGCCGATCGCAGGCGTGACGTCGTCCATAAGCGCAACGGAAAGCACGCGCGCTCCAAGATGCTTATAAGCTCTTATTTGACTGGCGATGACCTGATGCGTTCCGCAGGAATGCCACGCTGGATGCACGACTGCGACTGTTTTTCCCGAAAGCGCGGCGCGGTCCAAACCTGGTTGATGTATCGACATGCTGACGACCCTCTTTGGGCTCCAAGGTCGGACTCGCTGCAGACATTTGTTTGCTCAATTTGTTTCGTTTTGTTTCGAGGTCGCTCTTGGCAACGAAACTCTCGCGATCAACCCTCCG
>JBFXJV010000038.1:0-14053 GCA_050174515.1 Methylocystis sp. | reverse complement strand
TTCTCGCGCAATCTCAAGCAGACTCTCGACCGCGCGCTAGCTTCCGCCCGCGAGCGGCACCATGAATATGCGACGCTCGAACATCTTCTGCTCAGTCTCGTCGAGGACGTCGACGCTTCGGCGGTCTTACGCGCCTGCTCCGTCGATCTCGACGTTCTGACCAAGAATCTGCGCGACTACATCGATCGCGAGCTCGACAATCTGGTCAATGAAGACGCCGACGAATGCAAGCCGACCGCTGGCTTTCAGCGGGTCGTGCAGCGGGCGATCATCAGCGTCCAGTCTTCCGGCCGCGAGGACGTGAGCGGCGCCAATGTTCTCGTTGCGCTGTTCGCCGAGCGCGAAAGCCACGCCGTCTATTTCCTGCAGGAGCAGGACATGACGCGCTACGACGCCGTCAACTTCATCAGCCACGGCATCGCCAAGCGTCCGGGCCTTTCTGACGCAAGCCGCACCCCGCGAGGGGTCGAGGACGACGGCGAGCGCAGCGACGGCCGCGAGGGCCGCGAGAACGAGAGCCGCAAGAAGGAAGGCGCGCTCGAAGCCTATTGCGTCAACCTCAACAAAAAGGCGCGCGACGGCCGCATCGACCCGCTGATCGGCCGCGAACCGGAAGTGCTGCGCACGATCCAGGTGCTGTGCCGCCGGCAGAAGAACAATCCGCTGCTCGTCGGCGACCCCGGCGTCGGCAAGACGGCGATCGCCGAAGGCCTCGCCCGCAAAATCGTCTCGGGCGACGTGCCCGACGTTCTCGCCGGCGCGACCGTCTTCGCGCTCGACATGGGCGCGCTGCTCGCCGGAACGCGCTATCGCGGCGATTTCGAAGAGCGCTTGAAGCAGGTCGTCAAGGAAATCGAGAATCACAAGAACGCGATTCTGTTCATCGACGAGATTCACACCGTGATCGGCGCCGGCGCCACTTCGGGCGGCGCGATGGACGCCTCGAATCTGCTGAAGCCGGCGCTGGCGCAGGGCGTTCTGCGCTGCATCGGCTCGACCACATACAAGGAGTATCGGCAGTATTTCGAGAAGGATCGCGCGCTCGTCCGCCGCTTTCAGAAAATCGACGTGAACGAGCCCTCGATCCCCGACGCCATCGAAATTATGAAGGGCCTCAAGCCCTATTTCGAAGAGTTCCACAAAATCCGCTACACCAACGACGCGTTGAAGGCGGCGGTGGAGCTCTCGGCCCGCTACATTCATGACCGCAAGCTTCCGGACAAGGCGATCGACGTGATCGACGAAACCGGCGCCGCGCAAATGCTGCTGTCGGAGAACAAGCGGAAGAAGACGATCGGTCTGAAGGAAATCGAATCGACGATCGCGACCATGGCGCGGGTGCCGCCGAAGACGGTCTCCAAGGACGACGCCGAAGTTCTCGCACATCTCGACGAGACGCTGCGGCGAGTCGTCTATGGTCAGGACAAGGCGATCTCCGCGCTGACCTCGGCGATCAAGCTCGCGCGCGCCGGCCTGCGCGACCATGAGAAGCCGATCGGCTGCTATCTGTTCTCGGGACCCACGGGCGTCGGCAAGACCGAGGCCGCGCGTCAGCTGGCGACCTCGCTCGGCATCGAGCTCATCCGCTTCGACATGTCGGAATATATGGAGCGCCACACGGTCAGCCGGCTGATCGGCGCGCCTCCCGGCTATGTCGGCTTCGATCAGGGCGGCCTCTTGACCGACGCCATCGACCAGCATCCGCACTGCGTGCTGCTCCTCGACGAAATCGAGAAGGCGCATCCCGATCTCTACAACATCCTGCTGCAGGTCATGGATCACGGCAAGCTGACCGACCACAACGGCAAGACCATCGACTTCCGCAACGTCATCCTGATCATGACGACGAACGCCGGCGCGCAGGATCTGGCGCGCACGCCGATCGGCTTCACCCGCAGCCGGCGCGATCTCGACGACAGCGACGCGATCAACCGGCTCTTCGCGCCGGAATTCCGCAACCGTCTCGACGCGATCGTGCCCTTCGGCCATTTGCCGGTCGACGTGATCAAGCGCGTCGTCGACAAATTCGTCATGCAGCTCGAGGCGCAGCTCGCCGACCGCAATGTCACGATCGAACTCACCGATGAGGCGCGGAGCTGGCTCGTCGAACATGGCTATGACGAAGCCATGGGGGCGCGGCCGATGTCGCGGGTCATTCACCAGCACATCAAGACGCCGCTCGCCGACGAGGTGCTGTTCGGCCGGCTCAAGAACGGCGGCGCGGTGCGCGTCGTCGTCGTCGGCGACGACAGCGGCGCGAAGTCGCTTGGCTTCGTCTTCCCGGAAGGACCGGTGCTGCCGCGGCCCGAACGCGACATCATCGAGGCCGGCAAGAAACGCGCGAGCGCCGAGGGACAGGAGCCGACGGGCAATGCGCCGCTTGCCGAAAATCCGGACGCGGAATCCGACGCGCGGCCAGCGCCGATGAAGAACTGACGCGCGCAGCGTCAGGTCTCAGGATAAACCCCACGCCCCTCACCGTACCTCTTCCTGCTTTCGCGGGGAGAGGCGCGGTGAGGGGCGTGGGGGTTTAGCGCGAACGGACTTTCTTCGCTCTCGGCGCAGGCGGTTCGGGCGCCGCCGGACGCCGCGCCATCGCTTCGGCGAGATAGCGGCCGGTGTGGCTGCGCTTCTCCTTGACGATCTCGGCGGGCGGTCCCGCCGCGACGATTTCGCCGCCGCCATCGCCGCCCTCCGGACCCATGTCTATGATCCAATCCGCGGTCTTGATGACTTCGAGATTGTGCTCGATCACCACGACGGTATTGCCCTGTTCGACCAGCTCATGCAGCACTTCGAGGAGCTTTGCCACATCGTGGAAATGCAGGCCGGTCGTCGGCTCGTCGAGAATATAGAGCGTGCGTCCGGTCGAACGGCGCGACAGTTCCTTGGAGAGCTTCACGCGCTGCGCCTCGCCGCCCGAGAGCGTCGTCGCCTGCTGGCCGACATGGATATAGTCGAGACCGACGCGCTTTAACGTCTCCATCTTGTCTCGGATCGACGGCACCGCCTTGAATAGATTCGCCGCCTCCTCGACCGTCATGTCGAGCACGTCGGCGATGGATTTCTCGCGATATTTCACCTCAAGCGTTTCGCGATCATAGCGCTTGCCCTTGCACACGTCGCAGGTGACATAGACGTCGGGCAAAAAGTGCATCTCGATCTTGATGACGCCGTCGCCCTGACAGGCCTCGCAACGCCCGCCTTTCACATTGAAGGAGAAGCGGCCCGGCGCGTAGCCGCGCGCCTTCGCCTCGGGCAGGCCCGCGAACCATTCGCGAATCGGCGTGAAGGCGCCGGTGTAGGTCGCGGGATTGGAGCGCGGCGTGCGTCCGATCGGCGACTGGTCGATGTCGATGATCTTATCGATCTGCTCTAAGCCTTCGAGCCGATCGAAAGGCGCCGGATGCTCATGCGCGCCGGAGAGCCGCCGCGCCACCGCCTTGTAGAGCGTTTCGATGATGAGCGTCGACTTGCCGCCGCCGGAAACGCCGGTGACGCAAGTGAAAAGGCCGAGCGGCACTTCCGCCGTGACATTCTTGAGATTGTTTCCTCGCGCGCCGAAGAGTTTGAGCCAGCGGCCAGGCGTCGGCTTGCGTAACTTATGACGCAGGATCACCTGCATCTCGCCCGTGAGATATTTGCCGGTGAGCGACGCAGGATTATCCATGATTTCCTGCGGCGTCCCCTGTGCGACGATCCTGCCGCCGTGAATGCCCGCGCCGGGTCCGACGTCGACGACATAATCGGCGGAAAGGATCGCGTCTTCGTCATGTTCGACGACGATGACGCTGTTGCCGAGATTGCGCAGCCGCCGCAGCGTGTCGAGCAGCCGGTCGTTATCACGCTGATGCAGACCGATCGACGGCTCGTCGAGCACATAAAGGACGCCGGTCAGTCCCGAGCCGATCTGCGAGGCAAGGCGGATGCGCTGGCTTTCGCCGCCAGAGAGCGAACCTGAATTGCGCGAGAGGGTCAGATAGTCGAGGCCGACATCGACCAGAAAAGTGAGCCGGTCACGGATTTCCTTCAAGATGCGAAAAGCGATCTCGTTGCGCTTTTTGTCGAGCGAATCGGGCAGCGCGCGAAACCAGTCGAGCGCGGCGCGCACGGAAAGCTCCGAAACTTCGCCGATATGTTTGCCGGCGATCTTCACCGCAAGCGCCTCGGGCTTCAATCGAAAGCCTTCGCAAGCAAGACAGGGCGTCGCCGACATGTAGCGGCCGATCTCTTCGCGCGCCCATTCGCTGTCGGTTTCGAGATAGCGCCGTTCGAGATTGATGATGACGCCTTCGAACGGCTTCTTCACATCGTAAGCGCGAAAGCCGTCGTCATAGGTAAAGCGCACATCCTCCTCGCCGGAGCCAAAGAGAATGACGTTTCTCGCCTTCTCCGAGAGCGACTCCCACGCCGCGTCGAGCCGAAACTTGTAATGCTTGCCGAGCGCTTCGAGCGTCTGCTGATAATAGGGCGAGGTCGAGCGCGCCCATGGCGCGATCGCGCCCTTGCGCAAGGTCAGCTTCGGATTGGGCACGACAAGGTCGGCGTCGACCTTCTGCTCATGGCCAATGCCGCCGCAAGTTGGACAGGCGCCGAAAGGATTGTTGAAGGAAAACAGCCGCGGCTCGATTTCCGGAATGGTGAAGCCCGACACCGGACAGGCGAATTTCGAGGAGAAGAGGATGTGGCCGGGCGAATAGTGCGTCGAGACGTTCGCGGCGGCAGTCGGCGGATCGGCAATCGGCAGTCGGCCGCTTTCGGACTGCCCACTGCCGGCCGCCGACTTCCGATCAGCGAATTCGACGACCGCCAGACCGCCAGACAACTCCAGCGCCGTCTCGAAACTGTCGGCCAGTCGCGCGCTCATGTCTGGACGCACGACGATGCGGTCGACGACGACGTCGATGTCGTGCTTCAACTTCTTGTCGAGCGCCGGCGCGTCGGCGATCTCATAATAGGCGCCGTCGATCTTGAGGCGCTGGAACCCTTTCTTGGTAAATTCGGCTATCTCTTTCTTATATTCGCCCTTTCGGCCGCGCACGACCGGCGCGAGCAGATAGAGCCGCGCGCCTTCGGGAAGCGCCAGCACGCGATCGACCATTTGTGAAACGGTCTGGCTCTCGATCGGCAACCCAGTCGCCGGCGAATAGGGCACGCCGACACGCGCCCAGAGCAGGCGCATATAATCGTGAATCTCGGTCACCGTGCCGACGGTCGAGCGCGGATTTTTCGAAGTCGTCTTCTGTTCGATGGAGATCGCCGGCGAGAGCCCGTCGATCTGATCGACGTCGGGCTTCTGCATCATTTCCAGAAACTGGCGGGCATAGGCGGAGAGCGATTCGACATAGCGGCGCTGGCCTTCGGCATAGATCGTGTCGAAGGCCAGCGACGACTTGCCCGAGCCCGACAGGCCGGTGAACACGACAAGCTTGTCGCGCGGGATCGTCAGATCGATGTTCTTGAGATTATGTTCGCGCGCGCCGCGGATGGAGATCGTGTTGGCGTCGGCGCCGCGCGTCATCGAAGCGCCCGCACGCGCGTCCTTTTGCTTGATGCTCGCCATTCAAAAAGGGCCGGAAGGAGACAGTGGAAGCGCCTATTTAGGGGCTGAGCAAGGCAAATGCCACGCGCCAAAAGATAAATCCATTGGGCGCAGCCGAGCTGGATCGCTTTGCGGGCGGCTGGTCATTGGCTCCGAAGAAAAAATTTTGGACTTGCTCCCGCAATCGCTATTGATATCCTTGATATCAAGGAGCCAACATGCCGGACATTCTGTTGCGCGACGTTCCCCCGGAAATGAAACGCCAGATCGAGGATCTGGCGCATGGGCACAAGCGCAGCATTTCGAGCGAAGCGAAATCGCTGCTCGAACGCGCCTTGGCACAATCTGTCCGGCCTGCGGGCGCCCGAGGCGCCGGCGGGCTTGGAACGCGGCTCAAAGGCCTTGTTCGGGAAGAGGATTGGACGGACGACTTCGTTCAGCCGCGCGATCAAAGCGAGCGGGCGCCGCCTGATTTCGAATGATCCTGCTCGATACGAATATTGTCTCCGAAATGATCAAGCCAACCGGCGACGCCAATGTGCGTCGCTGGATGGATTCATACGCCGAGCTCGACTTCTTCATCGGCGCGCCGATCATCGCCGAACTTCGTTTCGGCCTGGCGCTCTTGACCGATGGACGCAAGAAGGAGGCGCTGATCAAGGCCTGCAACACGATCGAAGACGAGATTTTCGCCGGCCGCATCCTCCCCTTCGATCAGCGCGCGGCGCATGCCTTCGCGCGCCTGCGCGCGAAACGCAAAATGCTCGGCAGGCCGCTCAACGTCATGGACGCGCTCGTCGCCAGCATCGCATCCGCCCACGCGATGACGCTCGCAACGCGCAATGTCGACGATTTCGCCGAGCTGGACATTGCGGTCGTCAATCCTTTTGCGATCGAATGGGAAGTTGTCATTCCCGGCAGGCCGAAGGCCTGACCGGGAATCCAGAGTCAAAATACGAGACCATGGAAAATTGCTCTGGATTTCCGATCGCTCGCTTCGCGAGCGTCGGGAATGACATTCGAGCTTTTCAAACAGAAAATGTATCAATCCTTAGACAGGAGCCATGAAGTGCCGCTCGACGCAAGCAAGGGCGATGGCGCGACGGCGCCAAAAAAGCCCCTCTACCGCCACCTCTATGTCCAGGTGCTTGCGGCGATTGCGCTTGGCGCGCTGTTCGGCTGGATCGAGCCGCAGGCCGCCGCTCAGGACTGGGTGAAGGCGCTCGGCGACGGCTTCGTCAAGCTGATTAAAATGGCGATCGCGCCGATCATCTTCTGCACGGTCGTCTCCGGCATCGCCCATATCGAGGACGCGCGAAAGGTCGGGCGCGTCGGATTGAAGGCGCTCGTCTATTTCGAAATCGTCTCGACTTTCGCGCTCGCGCTCGGCCTGCTCATTGGCAATCTTTCGCAGATCGGCGCCGGTTTCGCCGGCAAGCCCGACCCTTCCGCAATCGCCAAATATACGGCGCTCGCCGAGAAGCGCGGGGCCGTCGAGTTTCTTCTCGGCATCATTCCCGACAGCGCGCTCGGCGCTTTCGCCAAGGGCGACATACTGCAGGTTCTGCTGTTCTCTCTCTTTTTCGGCTTCGCGCTGTTGACGCTCGGCGAACGCGGCCGGGCGCTGCGCGTGTTCATCGACGACGCCGGCCACGCCATGTTCGGCGTCATCGCCATCGTCATGAAGGCGGCGCCGATCGGCGCCTTCGGGGCAATGGCCTATGCGGTGGCGAAATACGGCTCCGCCGCGCTTTATTCGCTCGCCGGCCTGATCGGCGCCTTTTATCTCACCGCCACGCTGTTCGTCGTCGTCGTCCTTGGCCTGATCGCGCGCGCCGCCGGCTTCAGCATTTTCCGCCTGCTCCATTATCTGCGCGACGAACTGCTGATCGTGCTCGGCACGTCGTCTTCCGAAAGCGCCCTGCCCGCGCTGATGGAAAAGCTGCAGCGGCTCGGCTGTTCGAAATCAGTCGTCGGACTCGTGGTGCCGACCGGCTATTCGTTCAATCTCGACGGTACCAACATCTATATGACGCTGACCACGCTGTTCATCGCCCGCGCCATGGGCGTCGAACTCGACCTTGCGCATCAGGCGACGATCCTCGTCGTGGCGATGCTCACTTCAAAGGGCGCGAGCGGCGTTTCCGGCGCCGGCTTCATTACGCTCGCCGCGACGCTTTCCGCCGTCGATCCGCAACTCGCGCCAGGCATGTCGCTGGTGCTCGGCGTCGATAAATTCATGAGCGAATGCCGGGCGTTGACCAATTTCGTCGGCAATGGCGTCGCAGCGATCGTCGTCGCCCATTGGGAGGGCGAACTCGACCGCGCGCGCCTCGCAAGCGGCCTCGCGCGCCGCATCGATGCCAGCGATCTGGAAACGGCCGTCGCCACGGAGTGACGCCGCTTGCGGCGCGGGCGGGCGGGTGCTAGAACAAAAAAAGAACATTGGCGCCGCGACGGCGCTTCATCTGTGGACAAGGCGCGGCGGCGCGCCAGACGGCCGGCCTTTGCACTAGAGTGCGGCGTATCCAGCGAGCGGAGAGAGTCATGGCGGGCAGCGTCAACAAGGTCATATTGATCGGCAATCTCGGCCGCGACCCCGAAGTGCGCACCCTGCCCTCGGGCGATCGCGTCGTCTCTTTCTCGGTGGCGACGACCGAGTCCTGGCGCGACAAGAACACCGGCGAGCGCAGGGACCGCACCGAATGGCACAATGTGTCGATCTTTAATGAGAATCTCGGCAAGATCGCCGAGCAATATTGCCGCAAGGGCTCCAAAATCTATCTCGAGGGTCAGCTACAGACGCGCGAATATACCGACAAGGACGGCAATCAGCGCAAGGCGACCGACGTGGTGCTGCAGCGCTTTCGCGGCGAGCTGACGCTGCTGGACAGCAAGGGCGGCGGACGCGGCGAAGGCGATTACGACAGCGGCTACGGCCAGAGTGGCGGGTCGTTCGGCCGCTCCTCGCCGATGGAGCGCGGCCCCGGCGAGCGGCGTCCCGCCCCGGCCGGCAAGCTCTCCGACCAGCTCGACGACGACATTCCGTTCTGATCGCCTTACGCTCGACCACGCGAAGCATATGCAAGGACGATCTCAGCCGCCTTGGCGCTGGGCGATCGGCCTGCTTCAAGCAGGCGCGCGCGCACCCGCTTGAATGCGGCGAGCTGCGCGTCGCGCGCGTCGCTCTCTCCGAGCAGCGGCTTTAGCGCCTCGGCAAGGGCGCGCGGCGTCGCCTGCCGCTGCAAGAATTCTGGCACGACATTCTCGCCGAGAATGAGATTGGGCAGCACGATCGAGTGGATGTTGACCAGAAAGCGCAACAGCGATTCAGCCCGAGAGACTCGATAGGCGACCGCCATCGGAACGTCGGCGATCGCCAGTTCCAGCGTCGCGACGCCGGACGTGACGAGCGCGCCGCGCGCCGCGCGAAACGCGGCATGTTTTTCCGCCTGGCCGATGAGACGCGGCGTCACCGGCCAGTCCTGCAATTCATGGCGCAAAGCCTGCTCCATAAACGGCGCGACGGGAATAATGACGTCGAAATCGGCCCGTTCGCGCAGGAGAAGTTCAAGCGTCTCGCCGTAAATCGGCGTCATGCGCCGCACTTCGGCGAGGCGCGAACCCGGAAGCACGAGCAGCGATCGCGCGCCGCCGCGGTCGCGCAATCGCGGCGTCAATTCGTCGAGCCGCTCGACGAGCGGATGGCCGACATAGACGCATCTCGGTCCGCCCAGCCGCGCATGCGCAAGCGGCTCAAAGGGGAGCAGCGCCAGCACGCAATCGACATAGTCGCGCATCGCCCGCGCCCGGCCCGGCCGCCACGCCCAGACCGTGGGACTGACGTAATCGACGATCGGCAGTTCGGGACGGGCGGCGCGGACGCGACGCGCGACGCGATGCGTGAAATCCGGCGCGTCGATGATGACGAGACAATCTGGTGCCTCATCGAGGATCGTGCGCGCCGTTTCATCGATGCGCCGCACGAGGCGCGGCAGTCGCGCGAGAACCGGAACGAGACCCATCACGGCGATGTCCGCAAGCGGAAACAGCGAACCGAGTCCCTCGCGCGCCATCGCCTCGCCGCCGACGCCAGCGAAAGCGACCTGAGGATTCACGGCGCGCAAGGCGCGCATCAGAGTCGCGCCAAGCTGATCTCCGGAGGCCTCGCCGGCGACGATAAAGATGCGCGGCGCCGTCATGATTTCTCAGCGCGCGGGAGGCGCGCACAGCGGGCGCGCCGAAGGCGCACGCAGGAATTCGACGATCGCCGCCACGTCTGCGTCGCCGGCGCAATCCCGCGACAGGATGTCGAGACGTTCGGCGAGCACGCGCGCGTCGTTTCGCGCAAAGAGCAGGCGATAGGCGCGACGCAGCCGTTCGATGCGTTCGGCGGCGAAGCCGCGCCGCTTCAAGCCGACAAGATTGAGCCCGAATAGATGAGCGCGATTGCCCGAAGCGAGGGCGAAGGGAATGACGTCGCCTTCGACGCCGGAAAGTCCGCCGACAAAGGCCTGCGCGCCGATGCGCACATTCTGATGCACGGCCGTCGCGCCGCCGATCATCGCGCAATTCCCAATCTCGACATGGCCGCCGAGCAGAACCTGATTGGACAATATCACCTCGTCGCCGAGCCGGCAGTCATGGGCGATATGCGAAGAGGCGAGACAGACGCAGCGCGCGCCGATGCGCGTCCCCTCCCCAACGCCGGCATTGATCGTCACGCCCTCTCGAATGACGCAATCGTCTCCGATCGACAAGGCGCCTTCCGCCAGCGCGGCCTTGATGTCCTGCGACGGCAGGCCGATGGCGGCGAAGGGGTAGATTTTGGCGCGTGCGCCGATACGCGTCCGGCCGCTGACGACGACATGGGAATGGAGCGTCGCGCCCTCGCCGATCTCGACTGATGCGCCGATATGGCAGAGCGGTCCGATGACGACGCCGGCGCCGAGCCGCGCGCCGTCTTCGACGACGCTGGACGGATGAACCGTCGCCTTCATTGTCGCATCCGGCGCGGCGATCCTATGCCCCCATCATGACGCTGATCTGCGCCTCGCAGACCAGCGCGCCATCGACCGTCGCCCGTCCCGCATACCACCAGATGTTGCGCTTCTGCGCGGTCTTTTTCATGTGGAATTCAACCCGATCGCCGGGCGTCACGGGTTTGCGGAATTTCGCATTGTCGATCGTGACGAAATAGACGAGACGAGAGCGGTCGGCGCAGTTCATCGCACGAATGGCGATCACGCCGGCGGTCTGCGCCATCGCCTCGACGAGGAGAACGCCGGGCATGATCGGACGCTCTGGAAAATGCCCCTGAAACTGCGGTTCGTTGACCGTGACATTCTTGATCCCGACGCAGGATTCATCGCCGCGGATGTCGACAATGCGATCGACGAGCAGGAACGGATAGCGATGAGGCAACTGACTCATGATCTGCAAAATGTCGGCGCTCTCGAGAGTCGCGCCGGCCGCGGCCTCGACCATGGTTTCCTCCTTTTTGAGCAAGGCTGACGCCTTGCTTGTTTTGCCGGGCGTGTCTTACGTCGACTTATCCTTGCGCGCGATTCGGTCGAGCAGCGCCGCGCCACGCAGGAACCGCCGCAGGGGACGCGCTGGCGCGCCGCCCACCCTTTGTCCGGCGGGCACGTCGCGCATCACCCCGGATTTCGCCGCGACCGCGGCGCCTTCGCCGATCGTGAGGTGGCCGGCGACCGCCGACTGCCCGCCAAGCGCAGCAAAATCTCCGATCTCGCAAGAGCCGGCGATTCCCGACTGCGCCACGATCGCGCAAAACCGGCCAATCACCACGTTGTGGCCGATCTGCACGAGATTGTCGATCTTCGTTCCCTCGCCGATGATCGTGTCGCGCGAAGCGCCTCGATCGATGGTCGTATTGGCGCCGATCTCGACATCGTCCTGCACGATCACGCGACCGATCTGCGGAGTCTTCAGATAGCCCTGTCGCGTCGGGACGAAGCCGAATCCGTCCTGTCCCAGCCGCGCGCCCGGATGAATCACGACGCGGTCGCCGATCAACGCATGGGTGAGGCTCACATGCGCGCCGATCGAACAGTCGCGCCCGACGCATACTTTGGGACCTATTTACGCCTGCGGACCAATGATCGTTCCGGCGCCGATCTCGGCGCCGGGCCCGATCACCGCGCCGGGATCGACGATGACTCCGGGCTCCAACCGCGCCGATGGATCGACGACGGCTCCGGGAGAAACGCCGCTGGAGTGGAACAGCGACGCGGGACGGAGCGCGTTCGGAAAAAGATGCGCCGTCGCAAGGGTCATCGCGCGCTGCGGATCGTCGACGACGAGCGCGGCGACGGATGTTGGAAGCAGCGCGAGGTGACGCTCGCGCAGGAAGCAGGCGGTCGCGCGGCATTCGACGAGCGCTGTGCGATAGCGCGGGTTGTCATAGAAGCAGAGATCGCCCGGCCTGCTCCAGTCGAGCGGCGCGATGCCGATGATCAAGGCGGACGCGAGCGCGCCGGACGCAGACTCCGGGCCGAAATCGCCGCGGATTTCGGCGTCGGCGACTCGCGCAATTTCGCTTAAAGGCGCCGGTCGCGCCAATGGAAAGAAGTCCACCGCGCTCATGGCGCGATGCCCAGAACCGCGGCGCGCGCTAGACCGCGCTCGAAATCATTAGAACCGATCACGTTATCTGCGTTCAGGCGAGCCCGCCTGAACGCAGTGTGATCTGGAAGCTCAGCCATTCGCCGGGCGCGGCTCGCCCGGCGACCTTCGCCGATCATTAGAAGTTGGTGCCGCCGCTGAAGCGGAAGTTCTGGGTGATGTCGCCATAGACCTTCGAGGTCACGACCGCATAGTCGAAGCGGATCGGCCCCATCGGCGAATTCCACAGCACCGAGGCGCCGACCGAGGAACGCAAGGCGAATTTGTTCGAGATCGGCGTCAGGCAGCTGCCTTGACCAAATCCGGCGATTGGCGTGTAGGCGGCGATACAAGTGCCAAACTGACCCGGCGCGAAGATCGGTATCGTGGGCAGATTGTTTGCGTAATTCGTCCGTCCACGGAAATTCCACAGCGAACCGGCGTCAGCGAAGAGCGCGCCCCTCAGTCCGAGATCCTTCGGCAGGCCCCAGATCGGGAACTGAACTTCGAGCGAACCGCCGATATAGTTGGAGCCGCCGAGCGAGTTGCCGCGGTTGTTGTTGAAGCTCGTCAAGATGTTCGAATCGCGCGGACCGAAGCCGCCCGGCGCGAAGCCGCGCACCAGACTTGGACCGAGATTGAAATTATCCTGAATGCGCGCCTTATAGCCGCCGAAGGTCGACAGATCGCCGCCCTGCAGACGGGCGATGCCGACCACGTCGTCGAGATAGGGAATCTCGTGGAAGTAGCGGATGTCGCCGCTCGTTCGAAGGTAACGCGCGCCGCCGCCGGCGCCGGCCGCGTCCTGGTTAAACGACGCGAGCCAGCCGTTGTGCGGATTCTTGAAATTGTCGATCGAGCTGTAGTTCAGCGAATAGCCGAACAGAGACGTGACCAGCGTCCCTTCGGACCCTTTGATCCCGAGCGAGGCCTCGCCATTTGACTGACAGTTAATCAAAAGGCTCGGCGCCGGGTAGAACGGGCTGAAGCCAGGCGTGTAGCCGGGAACCGGCACCAGACAGTCGTTGTAAGGCCGCCTGCTGTCGTTGGGGATCGAGATCGTCGTCTGATAGATCGAATAGTGCGGTGAAAACGAGAGTTCGTCGGTGATCGGTATGCCGAAGCGCACCGTGCCGCCGATCGAGGTCGAACTGTAGATCGAGTAGTTATAAGCGTCCTGCCGGCGCGCGAAGACGTCGAAGCCGGCGGCGATGCGCTGGTCGAGGAAATAGGGCTCGGTGAAGCTGAACGTCACGCCTCGGGCGATCTGACCGGCCTGCACCGAAATGCGCACCGCCTGGCCGCGCCCCATGAAGTTGCTTTCCGACACCGACACTTCAGAGATGAAGCCCTGGTTTGTCGAATAGCCGCCGGAGACGCCGAAGTTGCCGGTGGGCTGATCTTCAACCTCGACGTTCAGGATCACGCGATCGGGCGCCGAGCCCGGCTCGTTGGTGATTTTCACCTTCTTGAAATAGCCCAGTCCGTTCAGACGGCGCTCGGCGCGATCAATCAGCACGCGGTTATAGGCGTCGCCTTCGCCGATATCGAATTCCCGGCGAATGACATAGTCGCGCGTGCGCGTATTGCCGAGGATGTTGATGCGTTCAATATAGACGCGCGGCCCTTCCTCGAGCAGGAACTGAATGGCGACCGTTTGGTCCGCCGGATTGCGCTCGCCGCGCGGGCGCGCCTGGGTGAAGGCGTAACCCTTCTTGGCGATTTCGCGGGACAAGGCTTCGACGGTCTTCTCGACCGCGTCGCCGTAGTAGACGTCGCCCGGCGCAAGGCGCAGCAAATCGTTCAGCGCGGCGCCGTTCACGTCGGGCAGATGCGATTCGATGCTCACGGAGGACACGCGATATTGCGGTCCTTCAGGCACGT
>JBFXJV010000037.1:0-14149 GCA_050174515.1 Methylocystis sp. | reverse complement strand
GCTCTTCCGATCTCGACCATTCTCGGCGTCGGAACCCAGCTTGGAACGACAGGCGAAGAAAATGCGCTGATCCAGGCGCTGCGCCGCGGCGGCGCGCAAAGCCTCAATCAGACCGGCCAGCAGATTGTCGGCCGCAATCTCAACATCCAGCCGACGCTCACCATCCGACCAGGTTTTCCAGTGCGGGTGATCGTCACGCGCGACCTGGTCCTCGCGCCATACAACGAACGCGCAACAATCGCAGCAAAGCGAGTCGATCCATGACACAGTTGAAACTCGCCTCGATCCAAGACGACAAGCCGGTCAAGCTCACCGTCACGCTGCCGGCCGCGCTGCATCGAAATTTGGTCGCCTATGCGGAGATACTCGCAAAGGAAACGGGAAAGCCTGTCGAGCCGGCAAAACTCATCGCGCCAATGCTGGAGAAATTCATCGCAAGCGATCGAGGCTTTGCGAAATCCCGTAAGTCCACGAAGAAGGTTCAGGTGTCTACTTCGCCTTCGTCCAAACCTTCATTCGGCTTTCCTTTGCCATCGTCTGGGCAGGGCTGAAGAGGCGGCGCATTTGATGCAGTTTGCCGGCGGGCGGTGCCGATGAGGCGCGCGCACGCGAACAAATTCCAAATGTGCCCGGGTCGAATTAATGTCACACCAGCACGGCTGATATCGCGGCCCTCTTCTTAGGAGACTTTCCTCCGTCCGGTCCGCCTTCAGATGGGTCGAGTGAATCCTGATCCGCGCAGGCTTTAGCCGTCGCGGTTCCCTTCTTCGGCTACTTGGTGATCGTCGCCTCGGCGGTGTGGTGATGATCAGGTTGACGGCAGGCAAGCATGCCCTTCTTTCGACGCGCCCGGCTCAAGGCCGTCGAGGGTCCAGTCTCCAATGGTCCAGCGAACCAGGCGCAGGGTCGGATGGCCGATGGCCGCCGACATACGCCTAACCTGGCGGTTGCGTCCCTCGCGGATCGTCAGCCGTAACCAGCAGTCGGCGACGCTCTTTCGGAACCGCACGGGGGGATTGCGCGGCCAGAGCGCCGGCGTTTCAATCCTTTCGACGCACGCAGGGCGGGTCGGTCCGTCCTTCAGTTCGATTCCCCGCCGCAAGCGATCGAGGCTGTCTTCCGACGGCTCGCCCTCGACCTGCACGAAATAGGTCTTCGCGAGCTTGTAGCGGGGGTCGGCGATGCGCGCCTGCAATCGGCCATCATCCGTCAGCAGCAGCAGCCCCTCGCTGTCTCGATCAAGCCGGCCGGCAGGATAGACGCCCGGCAGGGAAATGAAGTCCGACAGGGTGGCGCGGGGGATCCCGCCTCCACGGTCGGTGAACTGCGAGAGCACGCCGTAGGGCTTGTTGAAAAGGATCAAGCGCATCTGGAGATATCCTCGCCTGCGCGCCGCCGGGGATGCGTTAGGCCACCGACCGACGCAGGGCTGGCGACCACGCACCACGCCGCCATCCACCAGAGCCGCTCAGGCGGACTCACGCCACGGTCGATCGGTGGGCCGATTGATCCCGGGGCCGAGCGCGATCGCCACCAGCGCCATGGCGGAAACAAATGACGCCCGCGGCGAGCCAGGGGCGTCCGAACGGGCGAAATCAAGCTTGACCCGCTCTTCAGGCGGAGGCCAGCCGAACGACAACGCACCCTACCCAGATCGATCTAGCCCGGATGACCAGGGTCTTGCGCGAGCCTCTCCGGCGATGCCATTACCCCATCATGGACACAGTGAAAAGCAAGGAAGAACCCCTTTTCCGGAACGCCGCGGAACGGGAGGAGGTCGATCGTCTGAAATTCGCCATCGACTGCATCGACGCGAATCTCATACGGACGAATGCCCGGCTCGGCAAATACCAGCGCGAAATTCAGGCCGCTCACGATCACATGTGGGACGCGCGGCGCGACATGGACCATATCGACAAGGTGGCGATGCGCCAGTCGATCGACCAGATGATGCGCAGCTCCGACATGATGCGCGCCCAGCAGATCAAGCTGCAGAAGCTGCGCAAGTCTCCCTATTTCGCGAGGTTCGATTTCTGCCGCGCCGGGGCGGCCGAAAGCCGCGCGCATTACGTCGGCGTGCACGATTTCCGAGACGAGCAAGGCGGAGAGCATTTGGTCTACGACTGGCGCGCGCCGGTTTCCTCACTGTTCTATGATTATGAAACAGGTCCGGCGCGCTACGAAGCGCCTGTGGGAAGTATCGAGGGCGAGATCACCGGCAAGCGGCAGTTTCGCATCAAGAACGGCTCCTTGGAACTGCTGATCGAATCCTCGCTCAACATCGTTGACGACGTGCTGCAGAACGAACTCGCCCGGAGTTCCGACCAGGGCATGAAGACCATTGTCGCGACCATTCAGCGCGACCAGAACGCGATCATCCGCGACGCCGATGCGCACACGCTCGTCATCCAGGGCGTTGCGGGTTCCGGCAAGACTTCGATCGCGCTCCACAGGATCGCCTTCCTGCTCTATCGGTTCAAGGATACGCTCTCGTCAGACGACATACTGATCATCTCGCCCAATCGGGTGTTTGCCGACTATATCGGCAATGTCCTGCCTGAACTCGGCGAGGAAACCGTGCCGGAAATCGGCATGGAACGGCTCGCGGCGCAATTGCTGGGCAGCGATATCAAGTTCCAGACCTTCTTCGAACAGACTGCGCTACTGCTCGAAAAGGGAGAAGAGGCGATGATTGCGCGCCTTCGGGCGAAAGCTGCGGCCGAACTCCTCAAGCAGATCGAGGATTACGCCTGGCATCTCGAAGAGACCGCCTTCGATCCGGCGGAATGCGTGATCCGACGCCGCCCGGTTCCCGGATTTGTGTTCGAACGGGAATGGAAGAGGTGGAAGCACCTCCCGCCCAACGAGCGCCGGTCAGAAGCCGCAAAGTCCGTGATCGAGGAGGTCGAAAAGGAATACCGTATCGAACTGCGCAAGGAGGAACGCGCCGAACTCAGAAAGGCGCTTGCGGGCATGGTTCGCCGTCCCACCCTGCGCCAGGCTTACAAGAATTTCTATAATTGGATCGAGCGGCCCGAATTGTTCCGTCCGGTCGGCGGCAAGCTGGAATACGCCGATGTCTTCCCGCTGATCTATCTCAAGATACTCACCGAAGGCGTCTCCAATCCCTGGGCCGACGTTCAGCACCTTCTGGTCGACGAGATGCAGGACTATACGCCGGTGCAATATGCCGTGCTGGCCCGACTGTTTCCTTGCGCCAAGACGATCCTTGGCGACGTCAGCCAGTCCGTCAATCCTTACAGCGCCTCGCGCTCCGAGACGATCAGGCAGGTCCTGAAGGGCGCCACCCTGGTAACGCTCAACAAGAGCTATCGCTCGACCTACGCGATCATGCAGTTCGCGCTACGGATCGCGCCGAACCCGGATATGGTCGCCATGCGGCGCCATGGTGAGGAACCCCGAGTGGTACAGTGCCGCAGTGCGAAGGACGCCGTTTCCGCGATAGCCGCCGAGGTGCAGGACTTCGCGGCCTCATCTCATTGCAGCCTGGCGATCCTGGCGAAGACTCAGCCCGAGGCGAAGAAGCTGCACCAGCAACTCGAACAGGTAGGCCTCCCCGCCCGGCTGCTCGATGCGGAAAGTACGGGCTATCCTGCTGGCGTTATCATCTGCACCCCACATCTCGCAAAAGGCCTGGAATTCGATCAAGTCATCATTGCCGATGCAAGCGCCAAGAGCTATGCCACTGAAATGGATCGCAACCTGCTCTACGTCGGCTGCACGAGGGCCATGCACCGGCTGACTCTGGTTTCAGTCGGGAAGGTATCAGCGTTCGTACAGGTGACCGACGAGCGTTGAGCAGTGATCTCGCCTCGGATCTCGTTCGATAGGCGATCTAAAAATCCGGACCGGCATGGAGCCGTTGGCGAGCCGCTGCCCATCGACCCCGGCGCGGCCCAGGGGCCTATGCTGTCCGCTCAGCAACAGAGCTTACGCGGTCTCGCGAAGGGCGCGGGCGCCCGATGAAGGGCATTAGGTCACGCAAATCCACGAAGTGGTCACTTTGGCGTCGAAGCTCAGTTGAGATCATCGGAGGGTTGGATGTTAATAGCGACACCGTTGTCACGCGTACGCCTTTTCGCTGTACGGCCTTGATCAGCGCCGCAAGATTGCTGTCTCCGGAAAACAAAATCAGATGCTCCATTGTTGCCGCCATCTCAAGAGCATCGATGGTCATTTCGAGCGATACGCGGCCTTTCAGAGCGTGACGCCCATTTGCGTCTACGAACGCGCGGCCAAGCTTTTCACGAACGACATATCCGTTGTATGCCAGCCAATCCAAAAACGGACGCATACTGGAATATTCTCCGTCCGTCGTCAGCGCATAGACAAGCGCGCGGACCAACGGCATGTCGCCAAAGAACAATGCGCGAAGCTTTCGATAGTCGATGTCGGCGTTCAAATAGTGAAGACTCGCGTAAGTGGAACGCGCATCGACCATGAGCACGGAACGGCCAGGAAAAAAGAGATCCTGCCCGCTTCGGGAGGGATGCGAAAGGTTTGGTTGAAGGTCGCGGACCATGGTTGCACCTCAAGAACGAATAACACCTTGCGAACGGATCGTGCTCGCAAAACAAACTTCCCGGCGATTGGTGGGAAAAGGCGCCTGTTCCGAGTTTCTACGGCGGCGTACTGGTATATTGCAGTCTCAAAATCATAATCGTTTACTCTTTGCGCGAGGCGCAGCTAACGCAGAGATGGGCAGTCGGATCGGCCCGCAAGCGACCTTCAGGAATTTCATCGCCGCACTCGACGCAGTAGCCGAACTCTCCTTCATCCATCTGGCGCAAGGCTCGCTGGATGCGGCTGATCTGCATCTTTCGTTGCCGATCTGCGGCGAGCGCCATCTGTTGCGCTTGCATTGCATCCATCCGCGATAGGCGGCCGACGCTCTGCTGGTCGAGCTGGACCGCTTCTCGGCTTTGCGCGCTCGACTCACGCAGAGAAAGAAGCTCTTCGAGCATCTGTTCGAGCGCGGGACGAAATGTCTTGATGCGCCGCTTGTCCTCGTCGGTCATCATGACTGTGTTCTCCATATCGTTCCCTTACTTTGAGGAACTCGATATCTGGCCACTCTTCGATCGCACGATCCAACGTCCAGGCGTTACGGGCGAGGAACACCAAGGCGGAGTCTTTATCCTCGGCGATACTGAAACGGTTTGCTTCGCAAAACAGTCGCAGACGTTCGGGCTTGTCGCTTGAAAGCCATCTCGCAGTTTCGTAAGGCGCAGGCTCCAATTTCACCGGCACGCCATATTCTTCGCTCAGCCGGGAAACCAATACGTCGAGCTGAAGCGATCCAACCGCTCCCAAAATTGGCCATGACTCGAAAATGGGACGAAAGACTTGGGCGACGCCCTCTTCAGCCATATCGTCAAGCGCCCGATTGAGCTGCTTGGCCCGCATAGCGTCCTTAAGACTGACACGCCTTAGAATTTCTGGAGCAAAGTTCGGTAGTCCCTGAAACTTGAGATTTTCGCCTTCCGTAAGCGAGTCTCCGACTCGCAACGCGCCATGACTGGGGATGCCGATGATGTCGCCGGGAAACGCCTCGTCGATCGTTTCGCGCTGCTGAGCGAAGAAAAAGATCGGCGCGCTGACCGTCATCCACCGACGTTCCCGTGCGTTGAACAATTTCATTCCGCGTCGAAAGCGGCCGGAGCATAGACGAACAAAGGCGATGCGGTTGCGGTGATTGGGGTCCATATTCGCCTGGACCTTGAAGACAAAACCGCTAACTGCGTCCTCATTCGGCGCGACGACCCGCTCCGTTGCTTTGCGCGGAAGCGCCCCAGGAGCCGATTGGGCCAGGAATTCCAGCAGCTCAGCCACGCCGAAGTCTCTCAGCGCGCTGCCAAAAATGACCGGCGAGAGATGTCCTTCTCGGAACGCTCGGATGTCGAACTTCGGAAGACTGCTCAAACATAGGGCGAGATTTTCGAGCGCCGGCCCCGCAATACGGCTCTCGATAGACGAATGGGAATAAAGCGCGTTGATGTCTGCAAGCTGCTCGGCGCGTCCGAATGCATCAGTTCGCGCTTGCCTGGGAAGCAATAGACGCGGCCCTTGAACATCGAGACACCCGCGGAAGTCGACCCCCATACCAATCGGCCACGTCAGCACAGTGAGATCTAAAGCCAGCCCCGATGAGATCTCGTCGAGCAGCGCGAGCGGATCGAGGCCTTCCCGATCAATTTTATTAATGTAAGTGATGATTGGAATGTCACGTAGGCGACAGACCTCAAATAGCTTACGCGTTTGACTCTCGATTCCCTTGGCTGCATCGATGACCATGACAGCCGCGTCGACGGCGCTCAGAGTTCGATAAGTGTCTTCGCTGAAATCGGCGTGACCCGGAGTATCGAGGAGATTGAATATCTTCCCACCATATTCAAAGGTCATCACCGAACTGCTGACCGAGATGCCGCGGGCCTGCTCGATTTGAAGCCAATCGGAACGCGTCCGCCGCCGTTCGCCGCGCGCCTTCACATGCCCCGCCATCTGAATGGCGTCACCGAAAAGCAGAAGCTTCTCGGTTAATGTCGTCTTGCCCGCGTCGGGATGGGAGATGATGGCGAAGGTTCGTCGACGTTCTGCTGCCGAACGCCCGCACTGTGTTGTTGTTAAATTGGGAGTGGGAACTTGAAGCATAGCGCATCCATCAATGGGGAAATTAGGAAACCCAAGTGACGCAGCGGCCTATGGATCCTGTCTCAGAAAAACGTGGATGTCCGAGGTATTTAACCAGTTCAAAGCCTCGCCAATTGCGGGCTCCGAAGAATAGGAAGAGAGCGCAGATCGGACTGAATCTACGCGCCAAACGAATTCACGTAATGCGGTCAACGCTGTCCGGGCGCTCGCTTGTTCTTCCGGTGATGCCTCGATAACTTGACATGCCAATTGGAACAGTGCGCCCGTAGCGGTCAGGTGAACGCCACTTGGACCTGCAGTTCGTATGTCGGCGACCAATATTCGCAGCAATCGGACTGCATCAGCAACTTCGCGCTCGCGAATGAACTTGGTCGCCTGCAATCGATCTCGACCTGAATTGAGCACTCCACCACTCGCTTTACAAATGGCGTCCGCCACCGCTCCAGCTGAGGAGCAGCGCCACAGCGCCCGCCCGAAATCGGCGGCGCGTGGCCTCGGTTTGTGTCAGCCTAAATGGCCTGACAAACAGAGCAGCGTCAGCACGTTGTTCGGATTGGCTCGACCAAAATTGAAGAACCACTTCTTAAATATAGGAGTTCCTGGGCCTTGTGAAGGCCGAAGTGCGAATAAGATTTTCAAAGGTTGTCGCTCGGAAAGAGACCAGGCTGGCGTATCGTTCCGAAGGCGTAAGTTCGGCGCCTCCGCTCCAGTTTCGCGCCGGTATCTGCGGAGATGGAGTTTTCTCGTGCGCCGATGAGCGCCTATAGCCTTTTCGCTCACCGAGTCGGAACCACAATATTACCTCTGTAGTCGTAGAACCCGCGCTTCGTCTTCCGGCCGAGCCAGCCCGCCGCGACGTATTTCACCAGCAGCGGGCAGGGACGGTATTTGGTGTCCGCGAGCCCTTCGTGGAGCGCCTGCATGAGCGAGAGGCATGTGTCGAGACCAAGGAAGTCAGCGAGCTCGAGCGGCCCCATCGGATGGTTGGCTCCGAGCTGCATCGCAGTGTCGATCGCATTGACCGATCCAACGCCTTCATAAAGCACATAGACCGCCTCGTTGATCATCGAGACCAGAGTGCGATTGACGATGAAGGCCGGGAAATCGGCCGCCGCTACCGCGGTCTTGCCGAGAAGGCCGACGAACTGGTTGGCAACCGCAAAGGTTATATCTTCCGTTGCAATGCCCCGAACGAGCTCCACGAGCTGAATCGCTGGCGCAGGATTCATGAAATGCATGCCAATAAAACGCTCTGGCCGGTCCGTCGCGGCGGCGAGACGCGTAATCGAGATCGAGGAGCTATTGGTTGCGATAATCGTGTCCGGCTTAAGCGCCGGGCAAATGTCCGCGAATATTTCGCGCTTGACCGTCTCATCCTCCGTCGCAGTCTCGATAACGAGGTCACAGGGAGCGAGATGTTCATACGCTGTCGTGAGCGTGATGAGGCTCAGCTCTTTTCGTCTGTCCTCATCAGACAGGCTCCCCTTCGAGACCAGCCCCGCTAACATTTCGCGGATGGCGGTGAATCCGGCGTTGGTTAAGTCCCCGTTGAGATCGCGTAGTCGCACGTTGAGGCCCGCGCGTGCGCAGACGTGAGCAATGCCCTTGCCCATCTGGCCGATGCCGATGACGCCAACGGTTCTGATCGTGCTCGGCTCCGCTAACATTGAATCTGTCATGTCCGATCGACCTCCCTGCTCGCGGAAGCATCGCTGCGAATTCCATCCGCGTTATGAGATTTCGCAATGTAGATGGTGTTCTCAGCCTCACGACCAGGGTGAAGCGGATCATGGAATCCGACGACCTCGGCGCGCACGGACGCGAAAATCTCGGCTAAGGTTGCACAGAATGCCTCATCGGGCGGATCATTGGACCACAATGCGAATACGCCCCCAGGAAACAGGTGCGCCGCGATACGACGCAGGCCATCAGCTCGGTAAAGGGCGGCGTGACTTGGGTGCAACAGGTCATCGATCGAATGGTCAATATCGACAAGAATGGCGTGGAAACGGCGCTGGGGAGCTCGGGGATCAAATCCATCATGTGAAGCTACGAGCGCAAAGAAATCGCCTTGCAAAAATCGGCAGCGAGGTTCATCGGTGAGTGGCTTGCCCAGCGGCAATAACCCTCGCTCGTGCCATTCTATAACCGGCGCGAGGGCTTCGACCACGAGCAGGGATCTTACCCGGGCATCCGACAATGCCGCTTGCGCCGTGCAGCCGAGACCGAGCCCGCCCACGACGACGTCAAGCGCTTCCTCAGTGGTCTCTGCTAGGCCGAGTTGCGCGAGCGCGATCTCGGCCACTGTGAACAGGCTCGACATAAGGAACGCCTCGCCGAGCTTAATCTCAAAAATCTCGTCACTATTGGGCGCGGCCCTACGTCGCCGCAGGCTCAAGGAGCCGATCGAAGTGACACAGTAGTCGAGCTCTTCGAACATATCGCTCACGCCGATGCCGTCCTCTTGCTTAGCGCGCATATAGAATCAGCAAACGCATGCGCATGAATTGAAGAAGCGCCAAGGCCGCCGAGCTGCAGATGCGAAGCCCTCGAACAACACTCGACGAAAACAGTCGTTGTCTAAGGCGTGACACAGCTTCTCTGCGCCTCAAATAACGTTAAGGCGCAGAATGACAGTGGCGATTCTGATGATGAAAGTCTTCCGCGACCAAACCAATGGGCGCCAAAGCCGACGGACGTCGAAGGGGCTACGGCGGAGCCAAGTCCTGCGCGTGAGATGACGTCGAGGTCCGGTGCATAATAATGAGGTAGCACAAGCGCCAACGACCCTCAACCAACTCCTCTCGACGAGCCCTTCTCCAAACTCCCAACGCTGAGTGAATAACGGCTGCGCGACTAGGGGATGGGCGCGTCGCTGTATAAATGAAGCACTGGCGTAAACTGTCAGTGGCGGTCAAGTTTGATCAGCGCGTCGCGCCAAACCCGGCGCGCCTTAGGTTCGGCCGCTCCCGACGAAGCTTGCCCGAATTTTGTCGTCAGCTCCTCATGGCGCCGAGCCCGCTATGTCCCCCACGAAGCCAGGCATTGCCGCGTTTCGAGATGGATCCGAGTCGCTTCCTCGCGCTCAATCGAGCCGAAGCCGAAGCTCTGATGCTGGATGTCGAGCGGTGATCACATTCTATGAAGCGAACCGGTCCGGGTTTTGGCGGGCCCAATGCAGGTCGAGACGCATGGCATTCAAATTTCCGGCATTCCCTCAACGCGGGCGCGCCGAGCCAAAGCTGATGGTTTAACGCCATACCTTTGCTACGGACGTTGCAGACGTTTTGCTGTCTAGCGTCCGCACACATCGCACGAGCGGCATCGCTTGCAAGTCCAGCCACATAAACATGCCGAAAACATCGGCATACCGCAAACACTTTGATGCTGCATCGCAGCATCGCCGTGCTATAGTGCCGGGAATGATCCGTGTCGCTGCAGCTCTGCGCCTTCGCCGACTGACTCCGCCTTAGAGCGGGGCCGTCTGATCTAAGCGCGCGGCTCCCCCTTTAACGAGGCTGGCGAGTAAAGCCTAAACTTCACCTGCTGCCGTAACAAGCGGCAGGCAATGAAAGCTATTGTTCAAATGAACCTTGTCCATCTACGGAGCGAGTGGGCTCCCAACATAATCCGTGAGATTCTGGCCGGTACGGTCGTCGCATTGGCTCTCATTCCTGAAGCGATCGCCTTTTCCATTATCGCCGGCGTTGATCCCAAGGTCGGCCTCTACGCCTCGTTCTGCATCGCAGTCGTCACTGCCTTTGCGGGCGGGCGTCCGGCGATGATTTCTGCCGCCACAGGCGCGATGGCGCTGTTGATGATTCCGCTCGTGAGAGATCACGGCGTCGGATTCCTCTTCGCAGCAACAATCCTGACCGGCGTTTTTCAGATCGCGGCAGGAATGCTGAGACTGGGCAATCTGATGAGGTTTGTCTCGCGCTCGGTGGTCACGGGCTTCGTCAACGCACTCGCGATCTTGATTTTCCTGGCGCAAATGCCGGAGCTGCTGGGCCAAGGCATGACCGTGTACATCATGGTCGCCGCTGGTCTTGGCATTATCTACGGGCTGCCCTATCTGACGAAAGCCGTGCCGTCTCCATTGGTCTGCATCGTGGCGATGACGGCGGTGTCTATGTATCTCGGTCTTGGCATTCATAAAGTCGGTGACATGGGCGCGCTGCCAAATGATTTGCCATGGTTCGCCCTGCCGCAGGTGCCTTTCACCCTTGAGACGCTGAAAATCATTCTTCCGTATGCTCTGACGCTTACGATGGTTGGGCTGCTGGAAAGTCTGATGACGGCGGCGATCATCGATGAGATGACCGATACAACATCGAACAAGAATCGTGAGTGCGCCGGTCAGGGCGTCGCCAACATAACCTCTGGATTTCTTGGGGGCATGGCGGGGTGCGCCATGATTGGCCAGTCCGTAATCAACGTGTCCTCGGGCGGCCGAGGACGGCTGTCTACGCTATGGGCTGGCGCGTTTCTGTTGTTCTTGATCGTGGCGCTTGGCCCCTATGTTGTTCAAATCCCGATGGCGGCTTTGGTGGCGGTGATGATCATGGTTTCGATCAACACGTTTCAGTGGCAGTCCATGCGTACGCTGCTGACGCACCCCAAGAGGTCAAGTATTGTCATGCTGGGCACTGTCGTCGTGGTTGTCTTTACGCATGATCTGGCCAAGGGCGTAATATTCGGCGTTATCCTGAGCGGTTTGTTTTTTGCGCACAAAGTCACCCAGTTTTTCAAGGTCTCATCCTCGCGGGACGAAACTCGCGCCGTGCGCACTTATCAAGTGACTGGCCAAATCTTCTTTGCAACCGCGGAGGCCTTTCACTCGGCTTTCGATTTCCGTGAGGAAGATTTGAAAGGCGTGGTGATTGATCTGCACGCGTCGCATTTTTGGGACATTACCAGCATCAACGCCTTGGATCGCGTCGTTCTCAAGTTCCGACATCATGATATTCCGGTGGAGATCATCGGCATGAATGAAGCCTCGGCAACCATGGTCGAGAATCTTGGGACACACGATAAGCCCGGGGCCGTTCTCGCAGGGCCGGGGCACTAACTAAATGCCCCGGTATTGCCGGATGTTACTTTGTTTGAGCACGCAGCCGAAGTGGGCTCTTCGTGTTGCACACAATAGCGCGCTTCGGCTTCGGCTGGCAAAGACTTGCAACGGCGTCTGGATATCGACGATGGGCCCACAGTAGCCGCAGCTGAGGTTCTGTAATTTTGTTTCTGATCGATTGAATGCGTCCAGAAACTCCTGCGAATGCGCTTCACGGCGGCGGCATTTTTCCTTCCGGTCACTTCGCATGCAGGCTTCCCATTAGCGCGCCCGCCTCCAATGTCACGCACGGGCTTGATGGCTGTGCTGGTCCCCGCGCCGCGCGATCATCGCCGAGCTGGTTGTTATCAGGCCTCCGATGGAGCCGGCACATCGCAATGCTGCGCGTACGACGCGCGTCGCATCAACGATTCCGGCGTCGTACATGTCAGTGAATTGGCCCGAGCGGGCATCCAAACCGACTCCGCTCTCTCGACGATCAAGCAGCTTGCCCACGATGAACGAGCCTGCAAGGCCGGCGTTGTCAGCGACCTGCCGCGTGGGCGCTTGCAAGGCGCGTCGCACAGCCTCAATTCCGATCTTTTGTTCGTGATTGAGCGGCTTCAGACCATCCAGCGCCGTGATCGATGCAATTAGACTGGAGCCTCCGCCGGGAACGATGCCGTCCGCCACGGCTGCTTTCACGGCATTGACGGCGTCTTCGATACGATCTTTTCTTTCCTTTACCTCTGCCTCGCTCATTCCCCCGATCCGTATGACCGCAACGCCTCCCGACAGGGCCGCGAGGCGTTCGAGCAGCTTCTCCCGATCGTAGTCGGAGGTCGCAAATTCTATCTCATGCCGGATCTGGGCGCATCGCTCGTCGAGCTTATCCTTTCGACCATCGCCGCCGACTATGATCGTCCTGTCTTTGGTGATGCGGACGTGTCGAGCCCGGCCGAGATCGTCAGGGGCGAAATGTTCAAGCGTGAGACCGAGATCGTCTCGCACAACAGTCGTATCCACGAGCGTGGCGAGATCATCGAGCAGGGCCTGCCGACGATCTCCGAAACCGGGAGCCTTGACCGCCGCCACCTTTAGGTCAGCTCTGAGTTTATTGAGAACGAGCGTGGCAAGCGCGTCGCCCTCGATGTCGTCGGCTACGATCACCAAGGGCGCAGAACTCTGCGCTGCGGCCTCTAATATCGGCAGGAGAGGCTGCAGAGCTGTGAGCTTTCCTTCATGCAAAAGAACGCGAGCATTTTCGAATTCGCAAATCATTCTTTGCGAGTCGGTGACGAAATGAGGAGACAAATATCCGCGATCGAACTGCATTCCTTCGACAACCTCGAGTTCGGTCTCGGTTGTCTGCCCCTCCTCTATGGTAATGGCGCCGTCCCAACCCATTCTTTCGATCGCGTCGGCTAACATTTCAGCCACTTGCGCATCGCCATTGGAAGCAACGAGCCCAACCTGGATGACGGCATCCCTCGTTTTCACCGGTCGGCTCATCTGGACGAGCCGCGAATCAACAGCGTCGATCGCCATGTCAATTCCGCGTTTGATGTCCATCGGATTGAGGCCGATCGAGACCGCCTTGACGCCTTCCTCGGCGATCGCATCAGCAAGCACAATGGCTGTGGTCGTGCCGTCACCTGCTTCCACTTTCACGCGTTCCGCCAGTTCACGAAGCAGTGATGCGCCCATGTTCTCGAAGCGATCATCAAGTTCGATTTCCCTGGCGACCGTCACGCCGTCCTTTGTCGAGCGAGGCGCGCCGCCGGCTTTCTCCAACAAGACGTTCCGGCCGCGGGGCCCCATTGTGACCTTGACCGCATCAGCGAGCACCTTAATGCCGCGCAACAACCGGCGATGCGCGTCTTCATCGAATAAAATTTCCTTCGCCATCAATTCGGGAGTCCTAATCTCGAGGAGTAGTGTCGGAAGCTCTTTGCGAGAGCGACGATCACGCATGCAGACGCAAAAAAAACATCGCTCCGTGGAACATCCGCGGGCACATGTGGTAAGGAGAAATCTATTTGCCTGCTAAGGCGTTAAGCGCGCCATATGTTCCCCTTCTCATCCAAGTGACGCGAGGGGCGGGACGAACTCAGAATGGTTCGTTGAGCCGGAAAGGTTAGGCGAATACCCCGAAGCCAGCCGTAGGGACGAGCGCTTCAGCTCGTCGGAATCGGCGGCGCGAGGGCTTCCGTGGCCTCATAGCCCCAAGGATGCCCAACTCTCGCGTCTAAGTGGCGTTGCAGGGCGGCCCGCAACCGAACATTCTTCGAAGCCAAGCCCAAGTGGGGAGGGGCGCGAGCCGGGAGCGAGCAAGCAACTGCTTTAGCACGAGGGTTATAGCACTCCCGACCGTCTTGTGTAGGCCCCATTTTTCGCCGCATCCACGCGCAAGCGAGCAGCTTC
>JBFXJV010000036.1:0-14562 GCA_050174515.1 Methylocystis sp. | reverse complement strand
CATTACCTAGAGTCACTTAACTTGTGGGCGATTGAAGATCTGTCAAATCTCGATTGGCCCGAGAATGCGCTAAGTCGAACTCGCGTATCGGCTCTTCGGGAAACCGCGTCAGCCGCGCCATCGCGCTCACCCCGGCAGGAAACTGCGAGGCGAGCCATATGAGCGCGTCCTGGCCAAGGGAATGTCTGAAAAACATGCTGTTTAACGGCGCCGAGACGCGCATCTGCCTCTTAACGATGCTGCCAAACCGGCAATGGAATTCATGCGAGGCGGCCCCTTCGAGAAACATGTTGGCGGCAAGAACCGCGCTGCACGTCGCCAGGCCCATGCCGTCTCCGGTAAATGAAGGGATTACCGCGATCTGATCGCCGAGGCGCCAAAGGCCGGGAGGGTCCTCAAGAGACGGGTTGTGCACAAAGCCATAGGGAACGCGGCTGATGGCGAGCGGGCGATCGTACATAGGCTCCGCTCCTTCAAGATAGTCGGCGACATAATCCGACTCCCTGCAAAATTGTTTTAGAACGCCGTCCCAAGTTCCACCGGCCTTGGCGAAGCGATTTTCGCTGATCACGGGACAGAAATTGACGTGATCGTCATCAACAAGCATCAGACCGAGATAGCATTCCTTTAGAAGAATGAGTTCGACCACCGATCGCAGATGCTCGGTTTTTTTCTTGTTGAAGCGATAATGCATTTTCAAAGCAAGATAATCGCTTTGGCGCCCAGGCGCAGCACGCTTGACGCCACGCAGATCGTACTTGCCGGTAGCAAGAAATATTGTTCGAGCCAGCACGCTGTCGCCGGCGCCGAAGGATACTTCGAAACCGCCCCGATCGGATCGCTCGACGCTCCGCGCCATTTTGCCACGAATAACGTTCACGCCGCAGGACGCTGCATGTTTCAATAATCCGTCATCGAGGGTTTTTCTCGACAAGGCTAGAGCCGGAAAAGGCAGCGACGACTCCGCGTTTCGAGCGCCTCGAACCAATCTCACCCGAGTAATCGGTCGCGCGCCGAGATCCATGGGGTCTACTCCGAGAGCACGCAAATTCGCGCCGACTTCTCGACTCAAGAACTCGCCACAGACCTTATGGCTTGGCGACGACGAGCGCTCATAAAGGTCGACGCGCCTACCCGCTCGAGATAACGCAAGGGCCGCCGTTGCTCCCGCGACGCCGCCGCCGATGATCACGCTTGCTTCCGTCACATGCGACTCCTTTCACCTCTCTGGCGAAGCGCTATCGGAGCGACTGGCGTGTCCCGGGAGGAGAAGCTCCTTGATCAATTTTCTCGACGGTCGCCGTCGTCCGGCATGCGCCGGCCGACGATTCACCTTACGGAGAATGAGCCTGAAGCGGTTTTCCGGCGTTAGTCGAACGGCGCGCGGCGAAGCAATGCGTGAACGGCAATGCTGACTCCTCTTCGAGAACCCAGCTGTTCTGATTAGGCCACAGCTTCGACAATTCGCGGTCGTTGAAGCCAGCGCGAACGCTCGCCTTTGCGTCCCATCGGGTAACGTCGTTGCAGCCGATCACCCAGACGAGACCACTTGCAACGAGCGAAAAACGGTCCCGTCGCGGTTCGCAGGCCGCAAAAAGCGTCGTGCGCGCCGAAGCCAGCTCAAGCAACCGACGGAGGTCCGGGGTTTTGAAATGATGCAGAAACAGATTAGCGGAGATGATGTCCGTCATCGAATTGTCATGCCAAAGGTAGTCGAAGACATCGGCGACGACACTCTCCACCCGCCATCCAATCGATTCAAAGGCTTGACGGGTTTCGTCCGAGAGAATGTCCTGCTGGTCGAGCAGGCGCGCTGTTACGCCCTGCCACATCGGCGCCAGACGCTTGGCGACGCCGAGCATCAAAGTCCCGTCGCCGGAGCCGAGATCCAAAATGGTTTTCGGCGGCCTGTCATAATGGCGGAAAAGCAGCGTCGCCATAATCTTGCTCTGTAACATCCAGGCGTTGAGTCTTTGAATGTCACGACGCGACTGCACCGCCAGCGCATCGTCGCCCGGAAGAGAGTCCAAAAGTTCTGGATATACCGCGCGAGCGAATCCAGTCATTTACGTTCCCCCTTCCAACACTTCGCTCGATGCGAAATTCGGCTCTCGATTAGCTAAGAAAAAACAGATTCCGCGTCCGCACTTCGATAACGCATGAGATCAGCTTTCGTTGCAGCGCGGCATGCTTACAAGGCGGGCGCACGCTCGCCCGGCTAAGGCGACGCCTCGGAGGCCGCCGCCAAAATGAGGCAAGCGGGCCGGCGGCCACGCCACCTCGTACTCGATAATTACCTCGTCGCGAGACGCATGGTCACGCGCAAGCGCAACGATGCTTTGCAAGTCCTGAAAATGTGACGAACATATGAGCGCTTATGTAAGTCATGCTCGCATGCGCTGGCTCGCTTTCGAGCAATTGCTTAGTTATTATGCATGGCGATGTGGCATTTTTAGCACATCTTCGGCAAATCAAAATAATTCCGCTTCGTTTATCCTTTCTGTCACGGTCCGCTACTGCCATCATGATAATAATATTTGGAAGGCCTCGATTTGTGGTGATCTATCGAGATCAAGATGTCACCTTCGACGCATTCGACGTCAGTTGCTGCGGAACTGGGTAGAGTCGATGAAATCGCTCGGCGCACAGGTAACGATCGTGATAGGCGCCAACCTCGCACTCTTGGGCGCGGGGAACGTTTCCGCTGAGACAATTTCCTCGGCCCTGGCTCGCGCCTATTCCGGAAATCCGGACTTGAACGAACAGCGTGCGGAAGTGCGCGCGCGGGACGAAGATGTCTCGACCGCTTGGTCGGGATTGCGTCCAAGCGCGAATATTCAGGCGGGCATCGGCACGCTGCGCTCGAACCTCAAAATTCCGGTGCGAGTCCCGGTCATCAACCGGCGCATCGGCATTTACGATGAGTACACCGGATTTCCGCGTGGGGCGACGCTAAACGTCTCGCAGACGGTATTTGATGGCGGTCGCACCGAGAATTCGGTACGACGCGCCGAGTCGAACGTATTCGAATCGCGCGCCATCATGGAGCTCTCGGAGCAGGAAACATTGCGCAGTGGCGCAACGGCGTTCATGGACGTGTTGCGGGACGCGGCGATCTTGTCGCTGCGCAAGAGCAACATCGCCGTTCTCGAATTGCAGTTTCACGATACACAGCAGCGATATCAATCTGGAGATGTCACAAATACCGACGTGGCGCAAAGCGAAGCTTCCGTCTCTCATGCGCGCTCGGAATATTTCGCCGCCGAGGCGCAGTTAAAGAGTAGTTCCGCCATTTACCGCCAGATCATCGGCGTGGAGCCGAAACGCCTTGAACCGGCTTCTACGATGGAACGAATGTTGCCGAAGTCGGTGAAGGAGGCGATCAACGCCGCGATTGTCGTACATCCCGCCGTCGTCGCAGCCTTGCACCGAGTGGACGCCGCAGAGTCGGCGGTGAAAGTCGCCGAAGGCGCGCTATTGCCATCGCTGTCGATGAATGCGCAGGTGTCTCAGCAGTATGACTCCTTCCTTGGTCTGCCAGGCTCGCGCCAATTTTCCGCCGGCGTCAATGGCAACCTGAATATTCCCCTTTATCAAGGAGGCGGCGAATATTCGTCGATCCGAAAGGCGAAAGAGCTGCTGACCAAGGCGCGGCTCAACGCGGATGCGCAGCGCGACCGCGTAAGAGCGAATGTGGTTTCGAGCTATGGATTGCTCGACACGGCCAAGTCCCAAATCAGGTCCGATCAAGCGACGGTGAAGGCCGCCGAACTCGCACTGAAAGGCGTTCGCGAGGAAGCGCAGGTAGGGCAGCGCACAACGCTCGATGTGCTGAACGCGCAGCAGACGCTGCTCAACGCGCGTGTCAATCTGGTAATTTCTCAGAGAGACCGAATCGTCGCTTCCTACGCGGCGTTGGCCTCGATCGGCGGGCTGAACGCTGAAGCGCTCCATCTCAATGTCGCGCGATACAACCCGGTTGTGCACTTCGAGCAGACCAGGAACAAGTGGTTCGGAGTTGACACGCCCGACCGATGATCGTTCGTCGCAGCCCGGTCGGACGGATCGGTCACCCGAGACCTACAACCAAGGTTTCACGCCCGATTGTCTTTTCGAGTCTTCATCGCGCGTTTCATTTTCCCGGACGAGTTCGTGGTCTATCAACTTTATATTGAATCGAACGGCTTCTGGCTCATCGATCCACACTTTCAGGTCATAACTCGGACCGGCCTGCCATTCCCATCCTTGGCAGCTTCGCTTCGCGTCGGGCTTTGGGTGGTATTTCGAATAGCTTTCGCTGACTTTGAATTCTTCGATGACAAAATCAAGAATTTCGGGGCAGGTAAGTTGCGATACGAATATGCCGCTCAATTTATATACCTTGCCTGTGCGAGGCGTGAGCGCGTAATTGACAATCGACCCGTCTTCAAATCGGCAAGAGAATAGTTTGCCATATTCGGACGACGATGCAAAAAACTCGTCGGCATGCATCCCCCCGTGAAAGGAGACCTTTCCAAAATTATTGCATTGAGCGCGCGCGCGCTTTGCCGCCTCGTCCTTTGACATGCCGAGTGAGAAGCCTCGCAGGTCACGCTTTAAGGTTTGAGCGCAGGCGGATTTCGCATAAAAAAGAGTGAAAATGGATAGAAGGACCCCCGCAAACAACCATGGGAATCGAGTTGGGCGGCTCAAGAGCGGCCACGCCGCTTCGTCCAGAAGCCCGCTTGAGCGGATCATTGCCGACCTCCCGCCAGAACCAAACCACGCAAAAATTCGAGCTAATGCGATAAAGGATTCGGTGATCGGTTTCCTTCTAACCCCGTTGCCCCAGCGTAGACCCTTCGTCGCAGCCTGTGTGGAAAATCGATGCCAAATGCTGACGATCGACGAACATTGAAAAAAATATCCGCATTTTTCTGCTAAGGAAACCGAAGCTGCACAATTGCGAGCAATATTGAGGGGCAAATTCGAAATGCTATTCTGTCGAACCGTGTCGCGCTGTTTTCGAATGCCCCAGAAAATAGGCGTCTACCCGCAACCCTACGGGAAGATTTGTCGCTGGGTCAAGATCGATAAGCACCTGCAAGGCTTTGGCGTCGACACGATCGGTCGGACGTCCAGTTTGAACAGCCTTCGCTCCCATCCGGGATGAAATCCTGAAGACTTTCCCGCCAAATCTCCGGTTTGGGAATGCGTCGGCGGTGACCTCTACGCGCTGGTTGGGGACAATCTTTCCCACGTCGGTCTCGTCGACGTCAGCCCGCACCCGCAGCCCACGAACGTTGCCGACAATGGCGATCGCCGTCGGCGGCACATGCGTGACAGCTTCGCCCGCGGAGCGCGAACGGCGCAGGATCGTGCCCGCGATGGGCGACCGAACAACCGTTTTCTCTACCATCGCTTCCGCCAACGAGACATCCGCCGCCGCCAAGCGCACCCGGGCGCGCGCCGCCGCGAGATCCTCGGCGCGCGGCGGAGCCTCGAGCATTGCGAGCTTTTCCGCCATCGCCGCGCGTCGCGCCTTGCTGGCGTTCCAGTTGGAATTCGCCTGATCCAGAGCCGCTTGGGGCGACACGCCGCTCTTCGTCAGCGGTAGCCTGCGGGCGTGCTCGCGTCGCGCCAGATCGAGCGACGCATCCGCTTCCATGAGCGCCGCCTTAGCCTCACGACGCTCCTCTGGCCGCGCGCCATTGGTAAGGCGCTCGAGCTCGGCCTGGCGCAACGCCAATGCTGCTCGCGCCGATTCAAGTCGAGCAACCTGTTCAGTGTTGTCGAGTACTGCAATGACCTGTCCCGCAGTCACGTCATCGTTTTCTTCGACCCGCATCTCACGAATGACGCCCGTGGCCTGTGCAGCGATTTCTCGCTCCTCGCCTTCAGGCTCTACCATTCCTGGAGCCGCGGCGACATGCTGCCTGATGCCGACAAGCGACGTGGTTGCACGCGCTGTAGAATGCTCCGTCTCAATCGACTGAAGCACAACTACGCCAGTCGTCAGGAGACCCAGCAAGCCAATGACACCAAGGACCCTCGAAGAGATTTTCATCACGGAACTCCCACTGCCTGAGCAGCGCAATTGCGTCCCATATCGGAGCGCTCGGAGATTTGGCCATCCTCCAAATGAATCACTCGATCCGCGAACTGTAGGATTCGGGGATCATGCGTAACGACGACAACGGCCCGCTCCTGCTGATGCGCAAGCATCTGTAGGAGCTCGATCGCTCGAAGCCCGCTTTCCGAGTCCAGCGCCGCAGTCGGCTCGTCCGCCATCACTATTTTGGGATCTCCTGCAAGCGCGCGCGCGATCGCGACGCGCTGTCTTTGGCCACTGCTTAACTGAGAAGGATAGGAATCAAGCCGCTGGCCCAAACCCACCGACTTCAGGAGCTCGCATGCCCGATCCTTCGCAATCTTTCGTGGCGCGCCGAGAAGGTCGAGCATCACCATGACGTTTTCCGTGGCGGTAAGCACGGGGAACAAATTGTAAGATTGGAAGATGAAGCCAAAATATTTCAGGCGCAACGCCGCGAGCTCCTCTTCAGCAAGCGATTGCGTATTGGCGCCATAGAGCGTCACGACGCCAGTCGTAGGACTAAGCAGTCGACCAAGAATATGAAGCAGCGTCGTCTTGCCGCTGCCAGACGGACCCACCAGCATCAACAGTTCGCCACCGTAGACGTCAAGGTCAATGTTCTGCAAAACGGTGACAGGCGTCGGCCCGGTATCGAACGAATGACTGACGCCGGCGGCGCTGATGACGGCGCGCATCATCGGAACACCTTTGCAGGATCGATCGACGTAATCTTGCTAATCGACACTAGCGACGCGCACACACACATCACCACGGTGACGACGCCAATACCAAGCGCTAGCCAAATCGGCACAAGTGGAGGCGAACTCATGTTGCGTCCTAAATAGACAAGCACCTCGACAATGCTGATTCCCACAGCGCTGCCGATCAAACCGCCTATCACCGCCTGTTCGATAACGATCTTGTAGAGATACCATCGCGGCCCTCCCATCGCGCGGATGACGGCATATTCAGGAAGTCGGTCCATCGTGCTCGCATACAGGGTCTGCGCGACGATCACGACGCCTACAAAGAGCGCCAATAGCGAAGAACAAATGATCGTCACGCCAGCGCCAGTGGTCAAAAGCCAATATTTCTGGCTTCTCGCCGCGAAGTCCTTAGAGGTCAGAACGTCGACGTCCGGCATTCGGACAGAAAGTCTATCGATGACTGCGGCCGGATCCTGCCCAGGCGTGAGACGAATCATCACATAAGTAATGACATCGTCGCTTCGACCTAGCAGCCATCTTGCGTTGCGCAACGAGGTAAAAACATAGGGCGATTGGGTGAATGTTCTGATCCCCTGGGTAAAACCGACGACCCGCGCGCGACGGTCATTTATCTCGATGAGCTGATTGAGCTTGGTTACTCCTAGCTTTTCCGCGTAAAGTCGATCGATGATGATCCCATCAGGACTGGAAAGAGCTTCGCGGTAGGATTGTCCCGACGGCAAAGTCAACGGCAATCCCATTTCCGCGCCTGGCTCGACGCCAATCAGGATCACAATCTGTCTTATTCCGTCGCTGCGCTTCCAAAAGCCGAAATGCAACAGATAAGGCTCAGCAGCAGCAATGCCTTCGACGGCCAACGACTGAAATCGTCGACGGCCATCGATCGGAGTCGCGAGATCAACGCTCGGAACGCCGTGGGCCGCAACCCAGAGATCGGCGCCTGCCTGATCGACCACTGTGGAGGTCGTGCGCAGGAAATTCAAAAGCATGCCGAGCTGAATCCCAACTAGGATTGTCGAGAATGCAATTCCGACAAGCGTCACGCCGAAGCGAATTCGATCATGAACGAGATTTCGCCAAGCGATAAGCAACGTGAGACTGGGCCGGCCCCACGGTAAATCAACGCGGTCGCCGGATTTCCTAGCGGTAAGGCTTATCTCTTTTCCTAGCGACATAGCGAAAGGGTCCCGCAGACTGATGCCTCGTCAAAGTGTCCTCGCCGCTGGCGGCTCACGATTGAATCTTTCGCTCTGGTTTGCCTGAATTGATCGGTTCTTGTGCTGGTGAGCGTCCATGGCAGGCCGCATGGCGTCGCGCTTGACGTCCATTTTTCGCCGTCTGAAGCCAAAACTCCAGGATGGGGCCATTGACGCCAATTTCGTCCATGTCGACCTGACTTGACCGCGATTCCAGACATCTTCAGCTGAACGCATAATGAAGCGTCCAATGAACTGCATCTCGTCGGGACGATGTACGACTTCGCCAGCAAGGCGCTCGAATTCGATAACGGAGTCGGAGCTCGGCGCCATATTCAATTCATAGGCTTTGCGTCTGGCAAGTTCATTAACAAGAGTTTCGCCTGTCATCGAATACAGGACATACACAGGGCAGCCGCTTGCGCCGGAATCGCTCTCGCCGTGGTCGCGTTCAAAATAGCAGTATCGACTTCCGTACCATGAGTGACCATAGCGAGGGCAACTTTCGTCTTCTCGCACCCACTCGATTTTGAGATCTTGATCAGGAAGGAAATACATCGCCGTCACTCCCTTCAAGGATAACAATGCTCATCCGAAAGCGTTCCTTCCATTTCGGATATTTTCTCTACACAATCTCGATTTCATTAGATCACGCTCACCGACATTGACGTGAAATCACATTTCAAAACGCTTGCAATAAACTGCACTGCTCCACGCTCTTCGAAGTTTAGGTCACGCGCAATTCAGACAGATCCCCGCTTCCAGATGACGGTCTCATTTGGGCCTAGCAACTCATAGCCGATTCCTCGCCAGATAATTCGACGAGAAAAAAACGAAACGACGACGTTGAACAACGCCAAGGGCGCAACCAGAGGCATGACTCCAACGTAGGCCCATCTGAGCCGCTTCAGCTCTTCTCTATGTTGCGGCAAAATTCGCATCGCAAAGTTGGTCTGGAGCCAACATTGCAGAATCATCACAATTGCCATGCCTGGCATCAGCAGATTGACGACGCCATCGGGGAGATCCTGTTGGGTAAACAATCTAAAAAGAAGAAAGCTCCCGAGCGCCAAGAGTGCGCAAAAGTAAACAGTCAGACTTACAATCTCGCGCCATGCCCGAGGCATATAGACCCGCGTCAAGATGATCTGGCGGTTTGTAAACTCCAGTACGCCGCCTAAATTCACATCTCCGTGCGAAGCAACGAGACAGCGGGGAACGAATTGAATGCGTCGACCATGCGAATGAACGGCCGTCGTGACGCTGCCATCGTCGCTTACGCCTCCCTGCCAACGCTGTTTGATCTTGAAGTATTCAAAATCTGCGCGGTGCATCGCCATGGTTCCTCCCCAGGCGAAACTCGACTTGTCGCCGAACAAGAACAGCGACTGCGCGTTCCAAGCGCTGAGCAGCAAAGACCCAAGGTTGCGCCCCTTTGGAAGATACCAGCGATAACCCGTGGCGACGCCGACCCGCGGCTCTGCGAGTCCAGCAACAAGATTGGTGAGCCAGTCCGATTGCGGCTGAGCGTCGGAGTCGCAGAACGCCATGACCTCAGCATCGGGAAAAAGCTCGTCAAGCGCATCGACCGCAATCGTGAGATTATGAACCTTTTGTCCACATGTCGTGGCAGGTCCGGCGACAATCAATTGTGCGCGCCGGGACGCTCCTCTTATTAGCTCGTTGATCACGTCATACGCCGGATCTACCTTGCTCTCGGTAACAAACAGCAAGCCATAGTTCCTGTAGTCCTGGCTCAACAACCGCTGAATGGTCTCCCGTAGAGTATCGTCCACACCCTTGCACGGAACGATGACCACTGCTTCAGGCTGGTTCAAACCCGATGGAGTCACGCGCCGAACGCATCTCGCGAACCGAACAATCGGCGTCAGTATCACAAGCGTTTGAAACGCCAGGAGCGCGATGATCAGTGAATAGAGCATGCCTTGAGTCCTTGGTTGCGAGTAGAACCAGCCCAAAATGATTGGCAAATGACCTATCATTCCTCCGACCTGATCGCGTACACGGTATGCACGCCAAATTCCTTCATTTGTGGATCTTGCTCATGGTGGACGCGCCGGAAACCCGCGGACTGAAGCATGCTTAGGATCTTGTCCAACCGGCCTTCGACGTCATGGACCTCAACGACGATTTTCCTGATCTTCATCCAATCTTCGGCCGTAACGCCCTGCAGTATGTCGAGTTCGGCCATTTCAGCGTCGATCTTCACGAGATCGATGCGCGTCAGTCCATGCTCCCGAATTGCATCCGAGAGTGACATCGCCTGACACGAGACGCGTCGGCCGCGTAGGAGGATCTTCAAGAGAAAGCGCAGAACGCCTTCCTGAAGCTTGGGCGGCAAGCGCTGTATCCAGCGTAGAAACGGAGGGAATTGAGGCAAGATGTCTCGGAAGCCTCGTTGAACCGAACCTGCATTCGCATCGTATGGATAGGCCGTCGACATCGACGTAAGCAGCGGGTAATGGGTGAATGCTATCGCGCCAGTCTCTCTTGAGAGGGCATAGGGCATGGTGATCAGACTACCGAGCTCGTATCTGTTCGCGTTCGCCTTGAGACATTGGAACAGTTCGGGAATCGGCTCAAAAGCGAGAATTCTGACAGCGCGTTTTCCCCAATCGCACGCAGCCAACGTAAAGAGTCCGATGTTTGCGCCGACGTCGACGACGGTGTCTCCCTCCTCAATACTGACCCCATGTTTGAAGTAGGGTGCTATCTGTCCAAATATAATCGGAGCCTCCAACGGATTTACACAAAAAACCCGACGATCGTTCGGTAGCATCGCCTGCAACATGATTTCGCTCCTCGGCAAGATTTTGTGATCGGCTCAAAGCTATTCCTGCAACGTCTCCGATCTTGCGTAGGCAATGATGAAGCCGTCATCTTCGATAGTCGTTACGCGACCGATCGCACCTACGGTTCGATGCAAGATGATAAGCTCTCCGTCTTCGCTCATCTGGCTTGCCTCCAACGCGAGCGGCTTTCCCTCGAGTCCGATGCCCAAGAGCTTGCTGACGGCTTCCTTGGCGCACCAGAGCCGGGTAAACCATGCATCCCGCTCTTTCGATGAAAAGTTGGCGATGGACTCGCGCTCTCTCGCCGATGCGAACGCCTCGACGACGCCTGCATCCCGTGTGACGATGCGCTCGATATCGACGCCGATGTCTTGTTCGTGAACCACAGCGATCGCTCGATCTTCGCAGTGAGATATGCTCAGCGACTTTGGGGACGGGAAGCGAACCGACGGGTCTACGAACGGTCGCCCGCGTTCATCTGATAAAATGTCGAAGGAAGCGGGGTGTAACTGATCCCCGTGGAGATGCGTGGCTGCCCATAAGCGCACAGCGTCCTTGGCGACGACACGTCCAGAGAGCCATTGGCGCTGGCGTTGAGGGAATCGTCTCAGATCACGGTAGGTTTGCATTTCCTCGAGGGTCAAATAGTAGCGCGCAAGCAAATCGGGATCGAACTGCCCAAGTTCTCCACTCAGCAGCCTCAAGGAAATTGCGGCGCCAAATTCCGGAGAAGGCGCCGGCGTCGCCAGCAAATGTCTGTCGGGCTGGCGACGAAAATCGACAAGGCGCCGTTCCCATCGAAATTTCCATGTCCTCCAACCCGATATCCGAATCCACACGCCGCCTTCGCCGTCTTGCACCTCGACGTCGGCGACGAGCATCTTGGCTTCGGACTGGACGATCTCAACGCGCACCGGGGCGCGCGTTCCTACTGGTGGCGTGGGCCGATAAATTTCCAACTTTGAGACACCGATCGGAAAGACGTAGCGCTCTTGCTCCATTGCCCAAAGACCAACGATCTGACCCACAGCGTCGAGCAGGCAGGGATCCGTCAGGAGCTGCGGCGACGTTGTCGATGCAAAGAGCGTTTCCGGCGATCGTACGCACAATTCGCCTACGATCCCTTCGTCTCCTAAAACGAACTCGCCAATGAGACATTGGAAGCTCGGCCCGTGAAACATGTGCCGCTCGGCATAGATTTCGTCGGCAGCAAGCGGGTGGACGCGCGCGTTACTCAGCTCGCTGAATGTCGGCGCCAATTCGACGAGATAGCGAGATCCCAAGAGGACGGTCGCGGTGATCGCGGCGGTACTCTTGTCTTCGACGCAAATGGCGCCTGAAATAAAGAATACGTCGCGCTCCGACTCGTGACGCAGAATCTGCGCAGATACGCTTAGCGTAAGCTCCTCGTTGTCCGCGAGATCGATCCAGCTTACTGAACGCACGTCTTCGAAGCCGAGCAAACCACAACCTGGCGCCAGACACGCCGCCGCCTCCGCCATGATTTCAAGGCTCATGGTCAACGGCGCCACTGGCAGGCAAGCAGATGTCGGCTTGATGCCGGGCGCATGAACAAATGCGTGATCAGCAAGATAAAGATCTTCGTGAACGCTGAGCGTCCGGCTGATTTCGATGCGCTCGCCGGGAACATAATCCACGACGGATCCAACGAACGGCATACGCGGCTCATTCGCGTCTTCGGCGCCAGCTTGAATATCGTCTTCAATCATAGGTCCTTCGGGCTGTTCGCAAAGCTCCGGCTGATTATCCCTTTGCGCTGTGTCGCGCGCTAATTCGTTCGCATCCTGGACCTCGAACACGCGCGCAATGATAGGCGTCCCAGCCGCGCCCCGGTCTGACCGGGCCGAAGCGTTGTCGCTACTCAATTTTCTTTCTCGCTCGAAGGTCATATCTTTTCAGCCACCAGACCGGTAATCGTCAAACCTGGACCGAAGGCCAGGGAGACGATGCGCGCGCCAGCAGGTATCGAAGGCTCCTCCATAATCTCCTTCAAAATATGCGGCACGGTCGCCGAAGACATATTGCCGTTTTCGGCGAACACCGAATTGCTGATCGCCACCTGATCCGGCTCCAGGCCCAGAGCCTCCTGGATATGCTCGACGATTTTCGGCCCACCGGGATGAATGGCAAAAATCAGCCGGCGCTTGTCGCGTTCAAAATCGACGCCGATGCGCTGTAGAAGCTCTTCGACAAAGGGTCGAACAGATTGCTTAATGACGACCGGCACCATGACAGAGAGCGTCATATGGAAGCGCGTCGACCCCGGCACCCAGGTCATGTCGTCGGCTGAGTTGGGCAGCAGATGCTCGTTGAACGCTAGAACTCTAAGGCCACGGAGTCCGCGTTCACGCAGATGATCTTCCGTGACGAGCGAATATTTGATGAAGCCATCCGCAAATAGCGTCATCGTAATGATGTTTTCAGCTTTGAGCTCTTCAATGTCGCGATGGACCGATAGAACTTCCGTGTGGACGATATCCACGCGGTCTTTAGGCTTGGTTACGGCAAATTGCGATGACGACAGAAAGCCATGAGCCATCTTGATCGCCGGAAAGGCGCCGTAGCATCCCATATGGTAGCTATGAGTGACGGTCGTGTTGAACCATTCCTTTCCAGCCACCATCCGCTCCACGGGACTAGGCGCCAGATAGCCGGAACAGGTGACGTGAATGAGATCGTCCGGCGCTTCCTGCGCATCGCCATATAACTCGCCGAGGCAATTATCAGCGACTTTCGCATAGCTCGTATGACGTGTTTTGATGTCCCTGGCCTTGAGATTCTCGTAGCTGTCGAAGAGCTGGAGATAGTCGTGCTCTGGCTCTGCGACCGTAAACTCGCCATTGCTGAAGCTGATGTCGCTGAGACGCGGAAAGAAAACCAATTGCCTTCGCTTGATCACTGAAGGCGACAAGGCGAACTTCTCAAACTTTTGGCGCGTATCATGCACGATCGTGCCAAAGCTCTCCATATCGTCGATCCCATGATTGCGGCAGTAGGCTTTGGCGAATCCATAGGCCGAAAGTTCGAGCGCAAGCGCCTGTGGAACAGGCTCAGTCATTCGAACGGGAACAAAGTCAGTCAGGCAAAATGACATCGCCCACTCCTCAACATGTTCGACTTCCAGGACGCCCGCTTAAATAAAAGCGATCGCCCGCTATTGATGTTGCCTCGCGCCTTGTCGGGCGATTTGTTCGAGACTTGCCGCGACAACGATTTCCGGCGCCCCCGTGTTTCCACGCTCGAGCTCTTCGAGACATCGTCGCTGTCCTTGGTCGATGGCGATCGGGTAGATCTGCTTTGAGGCATAGAGCTTACGCAGATCGTCGTTCACCATTCCGCCGTCCCACGGTCCCCAATTAATCGCGACGGCGTGAACATGGGGCCATTTATGGCTCAACCCGTCGGCCAGCTTGTTGATGACTTCGTTTGCGGCGCTGTAGTCGCTCTGGCCGGCGTTACCGAAGCGGCCGGCGATCGACGAAAAGAACACCAGAAACTTTAGAGTATCCGGCCGCAATTTTTCGGCCAGCGTCATCGCCGGAATCACCTTTGTCTCGAACACTATGTCGAAGGACTCAGGGGATTTCTCTCTCATCATTTTGTCATCGATGACGCCAGCGCCATGCAGCACCCCGTCGATGCGGCCATAGCGGTCATAGATCGAGTCATTTAGACGGCCGAAGGCGTCGCTGTCGCGAATGTCTAGCGCGTGATAGTCGACCCGCGCCCCT
>JBFXJV010000035.1:0-15035 GCA_050174515.1 Methylocystis sp. | reverse complement strand
TTCCGATCTTCGCTTCGGAGAAATCGCGCGGCGACTATGTCGCCCAGACCCGCGCTGAATATGAGCGCGTCGCGGAAGCGCATGCCCGCGCCCAGGCCGATAAGCTGCGGGTGCCGCTCGCTCAGGCGCGCGCCAACGGCTTCAAGATTGATTGGGCGGGCTATGAGCCCGTGCGTCCGTCTTTCACCGGGCCGCGCGCTTTCGCGAGCTATGACGTCGGCGAGCTTGTTCCCTACATCGACTGGACGCCGTTCTTTCAGACCTGGGAATTCAGAGGGCGCTACCCGTCGCTGCTCGACGATCCCGAGCGCGGCGAGGCGGCGCGCACGCTTTACGACGACGCCCGCGCCATGCTGAAGCGGATCGTCGAGGAACGCTGGTTCACGCCGAAGGCCGTCATCGGCTTCTGGCCGGCGAACTCGATCGGCGACGACATCGCGCTCTACAGCGGCGAGTCGCGCAACGAGAAAATCGCGACGCTGCATACGCTTCGTCAGCAATTGCAAAAGCGCGACGGCAAGGCCAATCTCGCGCTCGCCGATTTCATCGCGCCCAAGAACAGCGGCAAGGCCGATTATATCGGCGCCTTCGTCGTCACCGCCGGCGCCGAAGAAGAGAAGATCGCCGCGCGCTACGCCCGCGCCAATGACGATTACGGCTCGATCATGGTCAAGGCCCTCGCCGACCGCATCGCCGAGGCCTTCGCCGAGCGCATGCATGAGCGCGTGCGCAAGGAATTCTGGGGCTATGCGCATGAGGAGAATTTCGCGCCGGACGCGTTGGCCGGCGAGCCCTATGCCGGCATTCGCCCGGCGCCCGGCTATCCGGCCCAGCCCGATCACACCGAGAAGGCGACGATCTTCGATCTGCTCAACGCCGAAAAGCGCACCGGCGTGAAGCTTACCGAAAGTTTCGCGATGACGCCTGCGGCTTCGGTCAGCGGGCTCTATCTCGCGCATCCCAGCGCGCATTATTTCGGCGTCGCCAAGATCGAACGCGATCAGATCGAGGATTACGCCCGCCGCAAGGGCATGGATGCGCGCGACGCCGAACGCTGGCTCGCGCCCATTCTCAACTACGAGCCTGTGCGCGCGGAAGCGGCGGAGTGATTGGTCTGTCATTCCCGGCGGACCGAAGGTCCGACCGGGAATCCAGCGCCAATTCAAGAATGCTGGTCTTGCTTTGGATTCCCGATCGCGCGCGTTGCGCGCGTCGGGAATGACAGCAGAGTTGTTTAATTGGAATTGGCATGACGGACGCCTCGGGCGACGCTTACGACCTTGCCCGCTTCGTCGCGGCGCAGGACTCTGTTTTCGCGCAGGCGACGGCGGAGCTTGCCGCCGGCCGCAAGCGCAGTCACTGGATGTGGTTTATCTTTCCGCAGATCGAAGGCTTGGGCGCCAGCGCCATGGCGCAGCGCTACGCCATAAGCTCGCTTGCCGAGGCGCGCGCCTATCTCGACCATCCTCTCTTGGGCGCGCGGCTCAAGGAATGCGTTGCGCTCGTCAATAAGGTCGAAGGCCGCAGCGCGCATCAAATCTTTGGCCATCCCGACGATTTGAAATTTCATTCGTCGATGACTCTCTTCGCGGCGGCCGCGCCCGAGGAGCCGAAATTTGCCGCGGCGCTGCGCAAATATTTCGACGGCCGCCGCGATCCCTTGACCCTTAGCGCCCTCTCCCAGCAAGCGGGGAGAGGGCGCTAGGGGATAGACGACGGCGTTCAAACTTAGCTCTTTTGCAATTCTCTGTTCAAAAGGCGTTTCGCGCGGTCCTATTCCCCGCATCGCAACATCTCTGCTAACAATGTTTGCTCGAATTCGGGGAATGCTCCCGGTCCCTCATCCCTGCCCTCTCCCCGCGCGCGGGGAAAGGGACGACAGCCAAAGATCGCGCAATCGTGTCGACCATTTCTGCACGCTCCCTCAGCAGCTTGAAGATTCCGCTCATATGGGTTCCTGTCTTCGCCCTCGTGCTGTATTCGCTCTACACGCTCGCCGTGTCGCGCGGCGAGCCGGTCAACGCCATGTGGTTGGTGACCGCGGCGATCGGAACCTACGCGATCGGCTATCGCTTCTATTCGCGCTTCATCGCCGATCGAGTGCTGGGGCTCGACGCGCGCCGCCGCACGCCCGCGCTTCGCCGCAATGACGGCCTCGATTATGTGCCGACCGACAAATGGGTGCTGTTTGGCCATCATTTCGCGGCCATCGCCGGCGCCGGACCTCTCGTCGGGCCCGTGCTCGCGGCGCAGATGGGCTATCTGCCGGGAACATTATGGCTCCTGACCGGCGTCATCTTCGCCGGCGCCGTGCAGGATTTTCTTATCCTGTTCATTTCGACGCGGCGCGACGGGCGTTCGCTCGGCGATCTGATCAAGACCGAGATGGGACGCGTGCCCGGCGTCATCGCCATGTTCGGCATTCTTACGATCATGATCATTCTGCTCGCGGTGCTGGCGCTCGTCGTCGTCAAGGCGCTGGCCGACAGTCCCTGGGGCGCGTTCACCGTGTTCGCGACTCTGCCGATCGCCGTCTTCATGGGAATCTACGGCCGTTATCTGCGGCCGGGGCGCATCGCCGAAATGTCGGCGATCGGCTTCGGTCTGCTGCTCCTAAGCATCGGTTTCGGCCGCACCGTGTCGGACAGCGCGCTGCTCGCGCCGCTCTTTACCTTCAAGGGCGAGACGCTCGCCTTCATGCTCATCGGCTATGGCTTCGTCGCCTCGGTCTTGCCGGTCTGGCTGCTGCTCGCGCCGCGCGACTATCTCTCGACCTTTTTGAAGATCGGCACGATCCTGTCGCTCGCGCTTGGCATTTTCATCGTTTGGCCCGATCTTAAAATGCCGGCGATCAGCCGCTTCATCGACGGCACTGGCCCGGTCTTCGCCGGCAGCGTCTTTCCGTTTCTGTTCATCACCATCGCCTGCGGCGCGGTCTCCGGTTTTCACGCGCTCGTTTCTTCCGGCACGACGCCGAAGATGATCGGCGACGAAACCCAGACGCGCTTCATCGGCTATGGCGCGATGCTGATGGAATCCTTCGTCGCGGTGATGGCGCTCATCGCCGCGAGCGTGCTGGAGCCCGGCGTCTATTTCGCGATGAACAGCGCGCCGGCGCTGATCGGCGCGACACCCGATTCGGCCGCGGCGGCGATTTCCGCATGGGGCTTCGCGGTGACGCCGGAGACGCTGTCCGGCGTCGCGTCGGAGGTGGGCGAGAAGACGATATTGTCGCGCACCGGCGGCGCGCCGACGCTCGCCGTCGGCATGGCGCATATTCTCTCTTCCGCCGTCGGCGGAACCGCGATGCGCTCCTTCTGGTATCATTTCGCCATTCTCTTCGAGGCGCTGTTCATTCTCACCACGATCGACGCGGGCACGCGCGTCGCGCGCTTCATGATTCAGGACCTTTTCGGCGCCTTCTTTCCGGCGTTCGGCAATACGCGCGCCTGGGCGCCGAATCTCGCCGCCACCGCCATCGCCGTGAGCGGCTGGGGCTATTTCCTCTATCAGGGCGTGATCGATCCGCTGGGCGGCATCAATACGCTGTGGCCCTTGTTCGGCATCGCCAATCAGATGCTCGCGGCGATCGCGCTGACGCTCTGCGTCGTCGTGCTCTATCGGATGAAGCGCGAGCGCTACGCCTTTGTCGCGATCGCGCCGACGGCGTGGCTCTACATCTGCACGCTGACCGCGGCGTTTGAGAAAATCTTTCACGACGATCCGCGCATCGGCTTTCTGGCGCATGCAAGAAAATTCGCGGCCGCCGCTGACAAGGAGCAATTGCTGGCGCCGGCGAAGTCGCTCGCCGAGATGCAGCGCGTCATATTCAACGACTATGTCGACGCGACGCTTTGCGCGATCTATGTCACGCTGGTTCTTTCGATGCTCGGCTTCGCGATCAGCGCCATTCGCGCCGCGCGCGCCGCCGAGCATGTCACGACGCGGGAGACCGAAGATGAATTGCACGATCTGCGGCCTGCCCGGGCTTGATCTTTCAAAGCTCTCGCGCAAGCTGCGCGACGGCGCGCGGCTCATGGTCGGCCAGGGAGATTATGACGCCTATGTCGCGCATGTTCGCGCGCGCCACGACGGAACGCCCATCATGACGCACGACGAATTTTTCCGCGCCCGCGAGAATGCGCGTTTCGGCGCTTCCGGCGAACGCGCGTTTCGCTGCTGCTGACCTAGGCGTCACGCTCGCTCACCTCCCCCTTGAGTCGACCCTCCCCCTCGAGGGGAGGGTGAGGTAGATTGCCTCGTGTCTTCCCCGCCGGAAACCCGCGCCGCGCTCCTCGCGCTTCTCGACTGGCATGTCGAGAGCGGCGTTGATCTGGCGCTCGATGAGTCGCCGCACGACCGCTATGCGGACAGCGCGCGCCAACGCCTCGAGTCGCTTCCCGCTTCGGCAGAACCGGCGGCGGTTCCGGCCCAGCCGCAACCGCCAGCCGCTGAACGCCAAAGACGCGCCATGGCGCCGGTCGTTGCGCCCGATGAAGCCGTTCGCGCCGCAGAGAAAGCGGCGGCCGGCGCGCGCGATCTCGACGACCTCGCCACGCGCCTCGCCGATTTTCCGCACGCGCCCTTTCGAGAGACGGCGCAACATTTTCTGTTCGGCGCCGGGGCGGCGGACGCGCGGCTCGTCGCCTTCGACGCCGCGCCGGGCGCAACCGAAGAAACGAGCGGCGAAGCCTTCAGCGGGCTCTCGGCGAAGCTCCTCGAAAATATGCTCGCGGCGATCGGCTTCGATCGGGAAAGCGCTTCGCTCGCCTATGTGTCGCCCTGGCGACCGCCCGGCGACAAAGCGCTGACGCCGCATGAGGCGGCGATTTTCGCGCCTTTCGCGCGCCGCCGGGTCGAACTGGCGCGACCCGATATTCTGCTGCTCTTCGGCGAAGCGCCGGCGCGGGTCATGCTTGCGACGAACGACCCTGTCGGCAAGCTGCGCGGCAGGAATTATGAAGCGCGCTGCGGCGCGCATGTCGCACGCGCCTTCGTGTTTTCAAGTCTCGAAGCGATGCTGAAAAGCTCCGCGCTCAAGCCCGCCGCCTGGCGCGATCTGCGCAGGGCCGCGGAGGCGTTGCAAGAGCATCGCTGATGGGGCCTACTCCGCCGCTTCGCCCTTCTCGCCGCCAAAGCGGCGGGTGACGTAATCGTCGACGATGCGGGTGAAGTCCTCGGCGATGCCTTCGCCGCGCAGGGTCAGCGCCTTCTTGCCGTCGATGAAGACGGGCGCGGCCGGCGTCTCGCCGGTGCCGGGCAGCGAAATGCCGATGTCGGCGTGTTTCGACTCGCCCGGCCCGTTCACGATGCAGCCCATCACCGCGACATTGAGCGTCTCGACGCCGGGGTACTGCATCCGCCAGACCGCCATGCGCGCGCGGATATGTTCCTGGATGTCGCGCGCAAGCTCCTGAAACACCGTCGACGTGGTGCGCCCGCAGCCTGGACAGGCGGCGACGAGCGGCACGAAGGTACGAAAGCCCATGGTCTGCAGAATTTCCTGGGCGACGCGCACTTCGAGCGAACGGTCGCCGCCGGGCTCGGGCGTCAGCGACACGCGGATCGTATCGCCGATACCGTCCTGCAGAAGCACGCCGAGCGCGGCCGAGGAGGCGACGACTCCCTTCGAGCCCATGCCGGCCTCGGTGAGGCCGAGATGCAGCGCATAGTCGCTGCGCTCGGCCAGCATGCGATAGACGGCGATGAGGTCCTGCACCGCCGAGACCTTCGCCGAAATGACGATGCGGTCCTTGGCAAGGCCGATCTCCTCGGCGCGCCGCGCCGACATCAGCGCCGAGCGGACCAGCGCCTCGCGGGTCACGGCGCGCGCGTCGAGCGGCCGGTCCGAGGCGTGGTTCAGATCCATGAGATAGGTCAGGAGTTCCTGGTCGAGCGAGCCCCAATTGGCGCCGATCCGCACCGCCTTGCCGTGCTTTGCGGCGAGTTCGACGATCAAGGCGAACTGCTTGTCCTTCTTTTCCTTGAAGCCGACATTGCCCGGATTGATGCGGTATTTGGCGAGCGCCTCGCCGCAGGCCGGATGATCGGCGAGAAGCTTGTGGCCGATATAGTGGAAGTCGCCGACCAGCGGGACGTTTACGCCATTCTGGTCCAGCCTGTCGCGTATATGGGGCACGGCGGCGGCCGCCTCGTCGCGATCGACGGTGATGCGCACCAGTTCCGAGCCCGCCTGCGCCAGCGCCGTGACCTGCGCGACGGTCGACTCGACGTCCGCCGTGTCGGTGTTGGTCATCGACTGAACGACGACCGGCGCGCCGCCGCCGACGATGACGGCTCCGGGTCCGTCGCCGATCGCGACCGCACAGGTGCGCCGGCGCGGCGCTGGCTCGGCGGCGACCGGATCGGGCAGTCGGGTCTCGGGAGCCTCGATCAAAACGGCGTCGGTCATGGTTTCTCGTCGCGGCTGTTTCGTTGGCTTTAGGTCGCCCGTAACGGCTTCAAGGTCAAGCGTCCCAAGAGAGCCGGATCGCGACTATGACGGCGATCAAGGAGAAGGCGATGATTTGGGCGTTGATCGCGTAGCGTCCTTCGGCGGCGCCTTCGAAGAATTGGCCCAGGCGGATGAAAAGTCGGTCAGAAAAAGGAGACATAACGGTCCCTTTCGGTAGAGAGCGATTCCTTGGGTACTGCATAATGCGGCACACGGCGTTTGCGGCTTGTGCTGTGATGACAACGTCATTACGTCATGCTAAAAAAACAAAGTAGTTAGACTGGAGGAGAGACGTTTTGGCGGCAAATCATTCAACCGCGAAGCGCGAGACGCTCAATCTTCGCGTTAAGCCCGAGGACCGCGAACTCATCGCGCGCGCGGCTCATTTGCTCGGCAAGTCCCGAACCGAGTTTCTGCTCGAAGCTGGGCGCCGCGCGGCCCAGGATGCTCTACTGGATCGAACCCTGTTTAATGTCACTCCGCAGGATTACGCGCGATTCATCGAACGCCTCGATGCGCCGCCAGCGCCTAACGAAAGACTCCGGCGCATGATGACAACTAAAGCGCCGTGGGAGTAACGACTAGTCCGCCTCGTCCCATCTCTGAAGCTGACGAACTGTCAGCGTTCGACTGCGGCGTTCCAGTTCTCGACGAATGGCTCAGACGCCGCGCCCGCGCCAATCAAGCGAGCGGCGCGTCTCGTACTTACGTCGTTTGCGACGGCCTTCGCGTCATCGCTTACTACGCGCTCGCTTCCGGAGCAGTCGCGATCGGCGCAGCGTCGCCAAGGCTTCGACGCAATATGCCAGACCCCGTACCGGTCGCCGTGCTCGGCCGACTGGCGATCGATCGCATGCGCCAGAAACAGCGTCTGGGTCGCGCGCTGATCCGCGACGCCACACAGCGCGTGCTGCAGGCGGCAGAGTCGATCGGCATCAGAGGCGTTTTGGTTCACGCCATCTCTCCCGAGGCCGCAGCATTCTATCTGGCGCTCGGCTTCGAGCCCTCCCCGTTCGAAGCCTTGACGCTCATGGCGACGCTTTCCGATTTGCGGGCAGCGTTGGGCTGATCGCATGTGACGCGGTCAACCCTAATCCGATCCACCCCTAATCTTCTTTCAACAACCCCAGCCGCCGCGCCGTCAGCCAGTCGACGAGCCGCGCCGGCAACAGGCTGGGCAGCGCGTAATCGGCAAAGCGGTTCCTGACGACGGGGATGCGGACGGGCGAGCGCCGGTCGGTCAACGCCCCCAGCACGGCCTGCGCCACGACCTCCGGCCCAGGCGCGCGGCGGCCTTCCCCGATAAGCCAGTGCAGCATCCTCGTGCCCGGCGCCGCATAGGCCGTGCCCTCGAACAGGCGGAGATCAGTCTCTTCGGCCTTGTCCCAGATCGGCGTCGCGATCATCCCCGGCTCGATCAGGATCACATCGACGCCATAGACCATCAGCTCCCGGCGCAGCGCGTCCGACATGCCTTCGAGCCCGAATTTCGAGGCGTTGTAGGCGCCAAGGAAAGGCGCGGCGAAGCGCCCGGCGACCGAACTCATATTGACGATCCGGCCGGGCGGCCCGCGCCGCGCTTCGCCGGCGCCAAGGAGCGGCGCGAAGGCCTGAATGACCTGGAGCTGCCCGATGAGATTGACCTCGATCTGGCGCCGGAATTCTTCGATCGGCAGATGCAGCAGCGGCCCGGGAACGGCGACGCCCGCGTTGTTGACAAGGCCGGCGAGCGCTTCGCCTGCAAGCCGCGCCTCGACGTCGCGCGCGGCGGAAGCGACGGCGACGGCGTCGGTCACGTCGAAGAGAAGCGGCGTGATTGCTGCGCCATGCTGCGCAGCAATCCTTGCAGCATCAGCTTCTTTTCGCACCGCAGCAAAAACATGAAAGTCATTTTCAACCAATAGCTTAACGCAGGCGGCGCCGATGCCTGTCGAGGCGCCCGTCACAACGACTGCCTTCAAACCCGTTCTCCCAGCGCGGCGAGGAGACGGGCGAGCGCCACGCGTGTTTCGCCATCGGCGCGGCCGTCGACCTTGGCGCGGCGGAAGTGACGCTGAAACGCTACGACCGCATGGACCGTCTGCGCGTCATAGACGCCGGTCTCCTCGACGCCATAGCCGTAAGCGGCAAGGTCCCGCTGAAGCGAGGCGACCTTCGCCCCCTCGTCGCCAAGCGCGACCGTCGTCGCGCCTTCGGAGAAGGCTGTCTCGACAATGCGCCCGACGCCATGCTTGGCAAGCTCCTCCCAGGGGAAGAACTCGCCGGGATCCTGCTTGCGGCCGGGGGCGATGTCGGAATGCGCCAGCACGCGCTCAGGGAGAATGGCGTGGCGCCGGCAGATGTCCTTGGCGAGCGCCGCCGTCGCCTCGATCTGCGCTGCAGTATAGGGACGCGGGTCGAGGTAACCGGGATGAACGACTTCGACTCCGATCGACGCGGAATTCATGTCCGATTCGCCGGCCCAGAAGCTTATTCCTGCGTGCCAGGCGCGCCGCGACTCGGGAACGAGCTGCAGGACGCGACCATCCTCCTCGACGACATAATGCGCTGAAACCATCGAGTGGGGGCTGCAGAGCAAGGCGAGCGCCAATTCTCCGGTTTGCATTCCGGTGTAATGGATCACCAGCGACGAGATCGGCCGCAGCCGCGGCCCGTGATTGGGCGAGGGACATATTCTCGCGCCGGCGTAATCCGGCGCGAAGAAGCCTTCGCCGTCGCGCCAGGGCTGCGTCGCGGATCGCCATTCCTTTGTGCGCGTTTCCGGCTCAGGGCAGCGCAATATATCGGTGACGACGCAGGCGCTGTCGGCGCCGGCGGCGAGGGCGGCGAGGGCGCGGTCGGGAGTCAGTCCGCCGATCGCGACCAGCGGCGTCTCGCCGATCGCCGCCTTCCAGGCGCCGATCCGGGCGAGCCCCTGCGGCGCAAAACTCATCTGCTTCAGGAGCGTCGGATAGATCGGCCCGAGCGCGACATAGTCGGCGGCGATCGACAGCGCGCGGTCGAGCTCGGCTTCGTCATGGGTCGAGACGCCGATTCTCACGCCGGCGCGGCGCAGCGCCGGAATGTCCGCGCCGTCGAGATCGGTCTGGCCGAGATGGACGAAGTCGCAGCCTTCGTCGATCGCGAGCCGCCAATAATCATTGACGACAAGCTGCGCGCCATGTCGCGCACACATGTCCCGCGCCATTGCGATTTGGGCGCGCGTCTCGGCCTGATCGCGATCCTTCACGCGAAGCTGCACAAGGCTGGCCCCCTGCGGCAACAGGCGGATCAGCCAGTCGGCGTCGTCGACGATGAGATAGAAGGGATCGAGTTTCAGCGCCGCCACTCGCCGTTTCCCTCACGCCAGCCTGTCGAAAGGACGGCCGATCACGGGCGTTGAAGGCTCGGCCATGTCGCGCGGAGTCATCGGCTCGGCGAGAAAGCCCGCCCTCCCCGCTTCGATCGCGAGGGTGAAGGCGCGCGCCATTAACACGGGGTCGCCGGCGCGCGAAACGGCGGTGTTGAGCAGCACCGCGTCATAGCCCATCTCCATCACCAGCGCGGCGTGGGAGGGCGCGCCGATCCCGGCGTCGACGATGAGCGGCGTGTCGGGAAAATGCGCGCGCAGCGCGCGCAGCGCGAAAATATCGTTGACGCCTCGCCCGGAGCCGATCGGCGCCGCCCAGGGCATCAGCACGCGACAGCCGGCGTCGAGCAGTTTTTCGGCGACGACGAGATCGTCGGTCGTATAGGGGAAGACCTTGAAGCCGTCGTCGGCGAGAACGCGCGCCGCCTCGACGAGCCCGAAGACGTCGGGCTGGAGCGTGTCCTCTTCGCCGATCACTTCCAGCTTGATCCAGTCGGTCGCGAAGACTTCTCGCGCCATTTGCGCCGTCGCGATCGCCTCCCTCGCGGTGCGGCAGCCTGCGGTGTTGGGAAGCACCCGGACGCCGATGTCGCGGACAAGGCTCCAAAACGCCTCGCCCGCCCGCGCCCCGCCGGCCTCGCGCCGAAGCGAGACCGTGACGATTTCGCAGCCCGACGCGCGAATCGACTCGGCAAGGATCGCCGGCGACTGATAACGCGCCGTCCCGAGCAGCAGCCGCGACGACAGCGCAACGTCATAAAGCCTCATCGAGTCGTGCATCAGGCGCGCTTACCCACCCTGTCTCGGAGTCACGATCTCGACGGCGTCGCCCTCGCGAAGGGGCGTCTCGGCGCGGTCCTTGGCGCGCACGAACTCCTGGTTCAAGGCAGTGCCGACCGTCTTTTCGTCATACCCCAGTTCCTGCAGCAGCGTTTGCAACGTCGTGGCGCGGACGTCCTGCGGTCGTCCGTTGATTTGAATGAGCATCCATCACCTCTGGGAAATACCCGTCGTTAACGACGACCTCAGCAGCACGGCGCGCCAAAGCTGGCGCCAGCAGGAACCCGTGGCGGTAGAGCCCATTGATATAGAGTGTGCGATCCCGTTTCAAAAGCCGGGGCAGATTGTCGGCGAAAGCCGGCCGGAGATCCGAGCCCGTCTCGATGATTTCGGCCTCGGCGAAGGCCGGGTGGATGGCGAAGGTCGAATTAACGAGTTCGACGACGGAGCGCGCGGTGACCCGCGCCCGCTCCTCATTCTCGATCATCGTCGCGCCGACCATGAACAGTCCGTCGTCGCGCGGCACGACATAAACCGGGCGGCGCGGGTGCAGCATGCGCACCGGACGCGTGAAAGAAATCTCCTCGCTGCGCAAAATCAGCATTTCGCCTTTGACCCCGCGAAGGCCGGGAAGCGCCTCGCGCGCGGCGAACCCGCGGCAGTCGACGGTCCAATCCGCTGCGGGCGCCGGCTCGGCGCCGTCCCGCGCAAAACGGAAGGCGACGTTCGGCATTTGCGCGAGCCGCTCGGCGAGCGCGGCCATCGCTGCACGGGGATCGAGATGCGCTTCCCCGGGAAAGAACAGCCCGGCCTCGAAGCGTCCGGAAAGATCCGGCTCAAGAGCCGCGATTCCCGTGCCGTCCAGCGTTTCGAACTGGCTGGTCCGGCGCGCGAAGTCGAAAAGTTCGGCGCGCTCTCGCCGCGGCGCCACGACGAGGCTGCCGGCGAGCGTGGCGACGCCGACTTCCCGCGACCAGAAATCGAGCGCTTCTTCGCCCAATGTCGCGACCAGGGGCTCGGCGCTTTCCAATTCGCACCAGGGCGCGATCATGCCGCCAGCGAAGCGCGAGCACCCCAGGCCCGGCCTCCGCTCGCGTTCGGCGAGTTCGACGTCAACGCCCTTGCGCGCAAGCGCATAGGCGGCGCAAAGGCCGGCGACGCCGGCGCCAATCACGCGCGCGAGCATGAACGACGCCCATCTACGGGTTTTGCCGACACCATCCCTCCGCCAGTCTCAACTGGATCAGGTTCGAAGGGTCGCCGCGCCCGCGCCTTGTGGCGCATCTCGCGGCCTCTCAGCCCCTTGGCGGCGGTGGTTCTGACGCGCGCCGCCGGGCGGGGCTCCCCCGGCGCCCGCAGGCTCGCGCGAAAACGTGGCGGCAGTCAAGCGTTGCGCGCCCGGCGTCTCACTACGGCGCAGCGCTTCGGCACTTGCCAGAATTCAATCAATAGACCAGTTTGATCGAGAAAAGCGCATGAAATAGCGCTGCATATGGGGAGAGAAATCATGAGCTTCCGTCACAAAACGGCCGGCCTCCGCGGGACGCCGGCCCTTCTTGGCCTGATCGCCTGCGCGACTTGGCTTGGCGCGACTTTCGCCGCGCCCGCCGCGGCCTCGCAGCTTGGTCAGTATTTCCCCATTCCGAATTCGTTGAGCATCAGCGGCGTGCCCCGCGACTCGCTTCTCAAACTCCAATCGAAATGGCTGCAGAACGGCCTCGACAATCTCAAGAAGGCGCACGCCGAGGCCGAAGCGGCGGTGGAAAAGGCGAAGTCCGGCGCCGCCGATCAACTCGCCGCCGCTGAAGAGAATCTCAAGAAGATCGACGGGATGATTGCGGAGGCGCAGGAAGAATTGGCGCTCTCTGATAACAATGACTCGTCGCATGAGATTCAAAGAGAGCGCAAACGGAAGTTGATGCTCCATCTCAATCAATGGATCAATGAACTCAATCGTCTCGCCACCGAGCAGATGAAGATCGCGATCATGTCGGACGGCGCCGAGGCGATGACGGCGCAGCATCGCAATTATCAATTGTCCGAACAGGCGGACAATCTCGAAAAAGCCAAGACCGACCCGAGCATTATGGACTGGGCCGCAAAGTAATTCAAAAGAGTTCCAGCAGGCCCGTCTAAAGAAGGTCGTCCGCTGGCGCGACCGGCTTCGACAGATCGCCATTGAGCTTCGCAAGCCGGCGCGTCGCATCCTTTAGCGCCTCGGACGCGCGCGCCGACAGCGCGTCATTCGCCTTGCGCGCGGCGTCAAGTTCAGCGCGCAATGCGGCGAATTCGGCTTCCACCGCCCGCGCTTTGGCGCGTGCGTCGGTCGCCTCGTCGGCGATGGCGAGCGCGGCCATCACGATGATGCGCTGCTCCCCGATCTCGCCGAAACTCTCGCGCATCGACTCGATCTTGCCCTCCAGATAATGGGCGAGCGCTTCGATACGCTGCTCCTCGCCGTCCTCGCAGGACATGCGATAGGTGCGGCCGGCGATGGAGAGGACGACGGAGCCCATGTCACTCCTCCCGAACCGGCGCCGCAACCGCCGCGCCGAGCGCGGCGGCGACGCCTTCGCTGGCGGCCTCCAGCCGCCGCAAAACTTCGTCGCGGCTTTTCTCCAACGCGTTCTGCCGCGCCAGCGCCGCGTCGAGATCAAGCGCGAGTCGCGAACGGTCGTCCTGCATGATGGCGAGTTCTTCTTGAAGCTCGGCGCTGGACGCTTCGTCTTCGAGCTTGCCGGCGACAATGCGCTCCAATTGCGCGATCGCCATCTGCAGTTCGGCGATGTCGGCCTCTATCCTCTTTGCGTTTTCGTCGTCGCGCTTATCTGAGTGGTTCATCGCCGGTCGCCGGAGTCGCAAGGCTTTCAGGCGCGGCGAACCCCGCCGGGCGATTCGCCTGCCAGGCTGTTCCTAACATGAATCAAGCAAATCGAAACCGCTCGCAATGGCGAAGCCTTAGCGCGTTGACAGGGGGACGCGAGGTGCTATCACACGCCAGCCTTCAAAGCCCTAGGCCGCGAAGGGCAAGAGCCGCGCAGTTTTGCCGCGGCGCAAGGAGAGTCTTGAAATGACGGTGAGAGTGGCGATCAACGGCTTCGGGCGCATTGGCCGCAATATCCTGCGCTACATCATCGAGACCGGGCGCACGGACCTCGAAGTCGTCGCCATCAACGATCTCGGCCCGGTCGAGACCAATGCCCATCTGTTGCGATATGACTCCGTTCACGGCCGTTTTCCGCATGAAGTGAAAGTCGTCGGCGACACGATCGACGTCGGCCGCGGTCCGATCAAAGTGACCGCCATCAAAAATCCGGCCGAGCTCCCCTACAAGGAGCTCAAGATCGACATCGCGCTGGAATGCACCGGCCTGTTCACCGCGCGCGATAAGGCGAAGCTGCTGCTCGACGCCGGCGCGAAGCGCGTGCTGGTCTCGGCGCCCGCCGACGGCGCCGACATCACCGTCGTCTATGGCGTCAATCACGACAAGATCGCCAAGGACCATCTCGTCATTTCCAACGCCTCCTGCACGACGAACTGCCTCGCGCCGGTCGCCAAAGTCCTGCATGAAGCCGTCGGCATCGACAAGGGGATCATGACGACGATCCACGCCTATACCGGCGATCAGCCGACGCTGGACACGATGCACAAGGACCTCTATCGCGCACGCGCGGCGGCGCTGTCGATGATCCCGACCTCGACCGGCGCGGCGAAAGCTGTCGGACTGGTGCTGCCCGAACTCAATGGCAAGCTCGACGGTTACGCCATTCGCGTGCCGACGCCCAATGTCTCGGCGGTCGATCTGAAGTTTCTGGCCAAACGCGCGACGACGAAGGACGAGGTCCACGCCGCGATCAAGGCCGCCGCCGACGGCCCGCTCAAGGGCGTGCTCGGCTATACGAGCGAGAAGCTGGTGTCGATCGACTTTAACCACAATCCGCTCTCATCCTGCTTCCATCTCGACCAGACCAAGGTGATGGACGGCAATCTCGTGTCGATCCTGTCTTGGTACGACAATGAATGGGGCTTCTCCGGCCGCATGACCGATGTGGCGGCGACGATCGGCAAGCTTCTGTAAGCTTCGCGCCAACACGCCGACGCGGATCTTACGGCCCGCGTCTCTTTTTTAAAGCCGCGATTGGATATTGCACATGACCGCCTTCCGCACTCTCGACGACGTCGACGTCAAAGAAAAGCGCGTGCTGCTGCGCGTCGATCTCAATGTGCCGATGGAGGACGGCCGCGTCGCCGACGCGACGCGCATCGAGCGCGCGCTGCCGACGATCGAGGAGATCACAAGAAAAGGCGGCAAGGTCATTCTGCTTTCGCATTTCGGCCGGCCGAAGGGCCAGCGCGTCGACGAAGATTCGTTGCGTCAGCTCGTCCCGACGCTCGAACATGCGCTCAAACGCAACATCGCCTTCGCCGACGACTGCGTGGGAGAGAAGGCGG
>JBFXJV010000034.1:0-15175 GCA_050174515.1 Methylocystis sp. | reverse complement strand
TCGAGAAGATCGATGAACCGCTGCACGGTCTCGCGATAGAAGCGTCCGGTCGCGGCGTTCGAGAGATCGCCGATATGTTGCGAAACGAACGCCTCGCGACCGCGCGTCACCGTGATCGTCGCCTTGAGATGCGCGCCGGCGGCGATAACGCAAGGACCGTCCGCCCCAAGTTCGATCGGCTCGGGCACGAAGCCGCGCGCACGGCGTAGAAAGGCTGGCGCGCCGGCGACGACGCTCATCACCGAGTCATCGATGCGCGTCACGATCTCCCGGTCATGCATCACGATCAGATCGGCGATGTCGGCGAGACGCGCCCGCGCATCGGCATTGTCCTTCACCAGCGGGTCGCCGCCGAGGTTGGCGCTTGTCGCGACGAGCGTCAATTCTTGCGGCGCGTCGCGCCAGGCGCGCGTCATCGGCGCGCCCGCCGCCGCGTGAAAAATGAGATGGTGCAGCGGCGCGTATGGCAGCATGACGCCGATGCGATTTAAGCGCGGCGCAACTGCTTCGACGAGGACGCCCCTGCTTTGCATCAGCACGAGGGGCCGCGCCAGTGCCTGAACCAGAGCGAGTTCTTGTTCAGTCGGGCGCGCGATCGATGCGACGGAGGAGACGTTGGCCGTCATGACCGCGAAGGGTTTCGCGTCCCGCGCCTTGCGACGGCGTAATTCCTCCACCGCCGCGCCGTTACGGGCGTCGCACATCAAATGAAAGCCGCCCACCCCCTTCGTCGCGACGATTTTGCCCGCCCGCAGCGCCGCGACGATGTCAGCCGGCGAAGCGGAAAGCTTAGGTCCGCATTCCGGACAGCAGACAGGCTCGGCGTGGAAGCGCCGATTGGCCGGATCGCGATAGTCGCTCGCGCAGTCTCTGCACATGACGAAAGGCGCCATCGAAGTCTGTGCGCGATCGTAGGGCAGTCGCCGAGTCAGCGTATATCGCGGCCCGCAATGGGTGCAGGTGACGAAAGGATAAAGATGAAAGCGACTGGCCGGATCGAAAAGCTCGTCGAGACAGTCTTCGCAAACCGCCGCGTCGGGAACGATGCGCGTCTCGCTAACGCCGCCGACCGAGTCGAGAATGACGAAGCGCGAGGATTGGCGCGACGGCAGCTCTTCGACCTCCATCGCTTCGACGCGCGCGAGCGGCGGCGGACGGCGCGACAGCGCATCGAGGAAAGCGTCGATGCGCTCGCCCTGCACTTCGAGCAGGACTCCGGCCGCGTCATTCTTGACGAAGCCGTCGAGCCTTAGGCGGGTCGCAAGATCATGGACGAACGGCCGGAAGCCGACGCCCTGCACCGCGCCGCGCACGCGCACCCGCAGACGCTGCGGCGCTGTCCGGGCGGCGTCCGCATAGGCCATTCGCGTTACTCCGCGACCGCCATGCGCTTGGCGCGCGCTTCGATCCAGGCGTAGAACGCCTGCATGCCTTCTCCCGTCCGCGCCGAAACCACAAGCGTCTGCAGATCGGGATTGACAGTGAGCGCCGCGGCGATACAGGCGCCGACGTTGAAATCGAGATGCGGCAGAAGATCGGCCTTGTTGAGCAGCATCAGATCGGCGGCTGCGAACATGTCGGGATATTTGAGCGGCTTGTCCTCGCCTTCCGTCACCGACAGCACGACAACCTTATGCGCTTCGCCGAGATCGAATGCCGAAGGGCAAACGAGATTTCCGACATTTTCGATAAAGAGCAGCGCGTTCTTTTCCGGCGCGAGCGTATCGATCGCATGGCCGACCATATGGGCGTCGAGGTGGCAGCCCTTGCCAGTGTTGATCTGCAAGGCGCGCGCGCCGGTCGCGCGAATGCGCTCGGCGTCGTTCGAGGTCTGCTGATCGCCCTCGATCACGACGATCTCGCGTCGCGCCTTCAAATCGCCGATCGCGCGCGCGAGAAGGCTCGTCTTGCCCGAGCCGGGGCTGGAGACGAAATTCAGCGCGAAATTGCCGTTCGCCGCGAGACGATGACGGTTCTCGCGCGCATAGGCGTCGTTCTTCGACAGAATGTCGCGCTCGATCTTGACGATGCGCTCCTGGCTCAGGCCAGGCGCGTGAACGCCGGCAAGTCCAGCGCCGTAATCGATCGAGTCCGCGCCATGGCCATGATGATGATGATGATGATGATCATGGTCGTGATCGTGCGTGTGATCATGATGATGACCGTGATCATGCCCATGATGATGGTCGTGACGATGGCGGTCATGACCAGCTTGCGCTCCGGGCGCTTGCGCGTTGTTCGAGTCTTCGACGGCGTTCGTTCCACAACCACAGACGGTGCACATCAGGCGACCTCCAGTTCGATGAGGCGAAAATCGTCGCCTCGTGTCATTTGAACGCGATGGCGCCCGCATTCTGGACAGGCGCCGAAACGCTCGGTCAACGCGACTTCCTTGCCGCAATCGAGACACCAGCCGGCGCCTGGAACATTGAGCAAGTCCAACGCGGCGCCTTCGCATATTGAACCGCGAACCACAGCCTCGAAGCAGAAACGCAAGGCGTGCGGATCGACATGGCTCAGCGCGCCGACAGCGACGCGCAGGACGCGAACGCGTTGCGCGTCAGCCTTGGCGGCCTCCTCCTCGGCGAGGTCGACGAGCGCTTCCATCAGCGACATTTCATGCATGCTGCGCCTCCCGAAGGCTGATGTCGCAGGATGCGCAGGGATCGAACAGGGCCGCAAGCATTGCGACAAACCGCCGCGGATCGGCGACGTTGAGCTTCGCCGCGGCAAGCGCCTGCGTGAACGGGCCGGCAGGATGGAAGTTCCACTCCGTCGGCGCGAGAATCTCATAAGTCGTCACGGCGCCTAAAGCGTCAAGTTCGACGCGGTGAAACAGAAAGCCGCGCGGCGAATCCACCATGGCGAAGCCCTCGCCGGGCCGGCTCGAACGCGCGACGACGAGCGCGGCCTCGCCCGGCAAGGGCTCGCTGCTCGCCAAGGCGTCCAAGGCGTCAGCGATGTCAAAAAGGCGCGCCTGAAGCCTTGCCGCCAACAGTCCGACGTTGCGGCGCAGGCAGGAGAAGCGCCGCGCGAAAGCGCCCGTTTCAACGATGCGGCCCGGCAGATGCGGCGCGCTCAGGAAATCCGCGTTTCCCTCACGCAGAGCGGCATGTATCGCCTCGGCGTCGCCAAGCGCAAGAAAGTCATCGCCATTCGGCGAAAACGCGCGTTGCGAATATTGGGACGCATCGCGCCACATTTCCGCGAACCACCCCTGCGGGCGCCGATCCGCGTCAAGCGGCGCGCCGATGTCAGCGGCCGCCCCTTTCAACGTGGCATGAAGAGCTGCGCCATCTTCCCTGTCGACTGCGTTGGAGACCGCCAGCGCCTTGCGCAGCGCCGGCAAATGCACAAGACGTCGCGGGTCGTGCTTCTCTCCAGGCCAGTCGAGCACGCTCGCGCGCAAATGCTCCGCGATGCGCTCGGCATAGAGCCTTCGCCTCCAGCGCCAAAGCAAGGCGTCTGGCGTGGATTGCGATTGCGCCGCCGCCACCGCGGCTTCGCTGGCGATTCGCTGCGCGGCGGCGCAGAGGGTAAAGACCGAGCCGATCACATGCGGCGCTTCATTCGCTGCTTTCCGATGAAGCAGCCGCGTGGCGTCGACTTGTCGTCGCGGCATGATCTTCGCCTCTCCCACCCTATCTTCGATTCGCGTCACCTCGACGCCGATGCTCGTCGACATCCTTCCTGGATCGCTCATGGCGCGATATTCGCCGCTCCGCGCCTCGCGCCGAAAATGAGCGAGCGCCGATCCAAACTGGCAGGTCTTCGCCCTGCGGCTTCGCGCCGATCCGCTGAACCGGGATCGAACAATTCCTCCAGCGCGGCGACGGCGACGGCGCGCGCGGCGGCGTGATCGGCAAAGTCGTTCATCGGAGAAAAGAGCGAGCAAGAGTCGACGCGGCCAAAACCTTCAAGGCGCCCGACAATGAAGCTTACGCGCCCGGCGGGCAGCGGCCAATGCGCGGTCTCGCCGAGAGGTCTCAGCGGAAGCTCCTCGTCGCCTGCGGCGCAGACCGTAAGATTCATGAACCAGGGGGTAAGAATGACGCCTAACGCATGGTCGCCATAGGGCCGGAAGCCGATCGCCTCTATGTCCAATGCCGGATTGCAGATCGGCAGATCGCGCATCGCATCGTAGATGCGCCGGTAATGATCGGCGAGCCGCACGCCGGCAAGGACCGCCGCCGCTTCGCGCGCAGGATCAGTCGTCACGCTCATCGGCGAGCCTCAAGAATTTCGCTCGTGGCGCGTCGCAATTGGGACAGCGCCAGTCCGCCGGCAATGCGCCGAAGGATACGCCTGGCGGAATTTGCCAGACGTCGTCGCCAATCGCGGGATCATAGACATGCCAACACACGCCGCATTCCATTCTTGCGCTGGCGCCGGCGTCGCGAGGCGCGTCAAAATTCTCGAAACTCATTGGAAATAGGCCTCGTAGATTTCGCGGAGCCGCTCGCTCGAATCGCGGAAGTCCTCGGTCGCCGCCAGGGCGACGACAGGCACGCCGCCGATTTCGAGCGTATCGAGAATGATCTCGTCCATGGCGTTGAAATATTGCACCGACCAGACATGGCGCGTCGCCGTCGCATGAATGCGGCATTTGCCATAGCCGCGCGACAGCAGGCCGACAGGCCCTTCGCCGAGCGACGCCTGCAGAAAGCCCATGTCCTCCGCCGTCATGGGAAACAGCATGAAATTGATGATGTGAGATTTGTCTCCCGGCGCGATGGCGGCGACGCGCGCGCGGATTTCCGCAAGCAGCGGCATGACGTTCATCGCGCCTTCGGGCGCTTCGCCGATGGAAACGTCGCGCGCATTGACGATCGCCGCGCGCTTCACGACCTCGGGAATGGCGCCGATTTCGAGATAGTCGCCGACGAGCCGATCGTCAGCGTCGCTAAAGCGCACGCGCCAGAGGCCCGCCATCGTTGATTCCGAAATTTGCGCCGTGACGCCGTCAGGCAGCGCGACGACGCCGCTCACCTCGCCCGCGCCGAGCGCCTGATCGAGAAGCTCGCGCTCGTCAATGGTGCGATCAGTGACGTCGAAAAGGCGGCCCGCCTCTTCGGCGTTTTGACGCGCGAGCGCGTCGGCGAGTTCAAGGAGCAAATCCCCAATGCCGGCGCAGCGGCGAATGAGGTCTTCCGACCTCTTATGCGCGAGCCGGCCGAAACCCAGCCTTGCGCCGGCGGCAGGGCCGTCGTCGAGCCCAATCGGCATGATCGTCATCGCTTCTTCGGCGCCTTCGGGCGCCACCCAAAATCCTGCTTTCAAGGGTCAGGCTCCGCGGCTGAAAACAATCTCGACCTGCGGCCTTTTCGGGCCGGCGATCACGGGCGCGTCGAGGTGGAGAAAGCCTTCGATTTTCGCGAGGTAGTCGGCCCAGTCCCAGATTTTCGGGAGGACGCCGACCGGCTCGCGCCCGCGCATGACGACGAGGCTCGGCGACACATAGGCATGGAGCCGCGCGCGCAAGCTTTCTTCGGCTTCGGGCGCGATCACGGCGCCGCGCAGGCGGTCGGAAAAATGCGAGAGCAACTCGGGGAGCACGACTGCGACATCGGCGGTCTCGGGCCGGTTCGCGCGATCGCCGGAAAAGAACAGGAGAACATGGACGCGCTCCTTCGATGCGCGATCGAGAAATTCATCGAGACCGAGGTCGTCAACGACCGGCAGCCGCGCCCGCTCGATCAGGCGCTGCAGCAAAGGCGACATTGGCTACTCCTCCCCACTTTCTTTTCTGGAGAAATTGCAATGAGGGCGCCAAGGCCGGATTGACCCTTCAATCCGCATATGATTTTGAAAGAAAAGGGATTTGTAGCACAGAATATTTGTGCGCCGCTTCCAAATTGGAATCTTTCTTTCTTTCAATGAAAAGATTGTTTCCAAATTAGCACGTTCCATCCGAACAATGCGAACATTGTTCAATTTCATTCAGATGCCGCCTTTCCCCGCACATGCCGGGAACCGGAAAGGGCTTCCGCCCCCCCCCCCCATGACAAACAGGAATGTTCCCAGATTAACGTTTGTAACCGATCGTGATCCAGAAAAGACGATAAGGATTGTCGACGAACGTATTCGCGGCGGAGGCTTCCGCAATGGCGACGGATGACAAAGCGATAGCGGGAATGAGAAGCGCCGCCGCGGCGCCCGTGATTGCCTCAGCTGCCGCCCCATCAAGCCCAACATCCACGAGAAGCTCAAGCAACCGCGTACGCCCGAGGCGTCGACCAGAGGCGAGCGTCATGAAATAGTCGAGATTCTCGACGCTGGAAAGCGTGGGATAGAGTATCCGTTATGCCCCTTGCGCATAACGAATTCTCTAGAATGGATAAAGGGCGCGCATCCAAATTATCCCGCGTCGACGCAGCGAGTCGAAGTAAAGATAGACCACCGGCGTGGTATAGAGCGTCAGCGCCTGGCTGACGAGCAATCCGCCGATGATCGCCACGCCGAGCGGCTGGCGAAGCTCCGCGCCATCGGCGGCTCCAATCGCAAGCGGCACAGCGCCAAAAACAGCGGCCGCGGTCGTCATCATGATCGGCCGAAAGCGCATTAGACCGGCGCGTCGTATTGCTTCTTGAGGCGCAAGTCCTTCGTCGCGCTCGGCGGCGATGGCGACATCAATCATCATGATTGCATTCTTCGCCACGATTCCGGTGAGCAGAATGACGCCGACAAAGGCGATGATCGTGAACTCCATCCTGCCCACCGTCAACGCAAGGAGCGCGCCGACGCCCGCGGGCGGCAATGTCGACAGAATCGTGATTGGATGAATGAAGCTCTCATAAAGCATGCCGAGAATGATATAGGTTGCGGCGAGCGCTAGAAAGATCACGATGATCTCCTTGAAGACGAGCTTCTGAAGCGCAAGCGCCTCCCCGGAAAATCCTGAGTGAATCGATGCCGGCATATGGATCTGTGCCTTAACGCGCTCGATCGCCGCCATGGCGTCGCCAAGCGCGACATCTGGCGGCAAGTTGAAGGAGATCGACACGGCGCCGAAGGCGCCCAGGTGCGATACGGCCGCCAGGGTCGTCCGTGTCTCGAAACGTGCGAAAGCCGAGAGCGGGATCATCGCATCGGTCGTCATGCTGAGCGCAGGGCTCGTTGACGTTGCGCCGCCGCTTCGGTTAGCGATGGCGTTGAGGCGTTGGTTACGCGCCGCGTCGGCCGCCACGTCCAGTTCGAGCGAGTTCATCGTCGCAGTGACTGCTCCGGCAGGAGCATTGGTAAGCTGTGCGCCACTGACCGGACCGCCCACTCGGCCGATATAGACGTCGCCCAGCACTTTCGGACTGTCGCGATAACGCGGCGCAACCGTCATCACAATGCGCCGTTGCGTCAGCGGCAGGTAGATCGTCGAGACCGGGCGCTGACCAAAGGCGTCATAGAGCGCATTATCGATCTGGCTGGCGCTCAAACCCAGACGTTGCGTCCTTTCGCGGTCGATGAAGATATTCGTCTCCAGCGCGCGCGGACGCGAGGCGATGTCCACATCAGCCACTTCCGGAGTTCTGCTCAGCGCTTCCGTCAGGCGGTCCGCCCAGGTCCATAGCTCAGTGAGATCATCGCCGCGCAATTCATATTGATACTGTCCTTCCTTGCCTGACAGCGCCGAAAATCCTGAGAGATCCTGAGGCGCCGTGAGGCGCAACGTTAATCCGGCTATTCTGCTTACGGAGCGCGCAAGTCGCGCATTGATTTCGAAACAGCTCTCCTTGCGTTCCGGACGCTGTTTCAATTCGACATAGAGTTCGGCCGAGTTACGGTTCGCTCCTTCCTCGATGACCGCTGCGAAGCTCTTGACCGAGGGGTCTGCAAGAATCAAATCCGCCGCGCGTTTGAGCTTTTCATGCATAGCCGCCGCGGAGATGCTTTCGTCGGCTCGCAGCACGCCATATAGTCGACCCGGATCCTGCTGTGGAAGCAGCCCTTTGGGTATGGAAACATAGAGATAGACATCAAGGCAAAGAACGAGGAAAAAAATCCCGAGCGCCCAAAGCGAGTGATCCAATACCCAGGCGAGTGAACGCTCATAGCCGCGCATAACGCCGCGAAACCCTGCATCAAGCACGAAATCAAGCCGATTCCGGCTACTCAGTTGCGTAGGTTGGAGAAGCAGCGCACAGAGCATTGGCGTCGTCGCCAAGGAAACGACGAGCGAAATCGCGATCGCCGCACAGAGCGTCACCACGAATTCGCCGATCGCGCGACCGACGAGATCGCCGATGAAAAGAAACGGAATAAAGATTGTAATCAGCGATGCGCTGATCGCCACGACGGTGAACCCGACCTCTCCAACGCCTCGTAGCGCGGCGGTACGACGCTGTTCTCCGCTCTCCATGCGCCGCGCGATGTTCTCGATGACGATGACGGAGTCGTCAACGACCAGCCCGACGGCGACGATGAGCGCCATCAGCGACACATTGTCCAGGCTGTAATGCAGGAAATGCATGACCCCCGCTGTGCCGAGAAGCGAAACGGCGGCTGAAGCCGCAGGAATGATCGTCGCGCGGACGCTGCGCAAGAAGACAAAAACAACAAGGACAACCAGAACCAGCCCGAGCACAAGACTGTGCTTGAGATCGCGCAGCGACGCGCGGATGGTGGCGGTCCGGTCGGAGACCAGCTCCACATCAATTCCCGGCGGCAAAACGGCTCGGTTCTCATTGAGCCTCTTCTCGATACGCTCGACGGTTTGGATGACATTTGCGCCAGAGGCGCGATAAACGCGCACCAGAACAGAAGGTTCATGGCCCGTGATTGCGAAAAGCCGCAGATCTTCGACAGAGTCTGTCACTTCGGCGATGTCCGAGAGCCTGATCGGTCCGCCGTTGCGATAGGCGACGACGAGCCCCCTCATATCCGCCGCGATCTGCGTGTCATCATTGGCGTAGATTTGCAGCCTTCGTTCATCCGACTCGATGACGCCCTTCGGGCTGTTGGCGTTGGCGGCGGCAATCGCCGCGCGCACGGTCTCGAAGCCAACCCCATATCTGGCGACAGCATCTGGATTGAGCTCCACCCTCACCGCCACTGGCGATGACCCGAGCACGAATGTCTCGCCAACTCCCTGAACGGACGCGATTTGCGGTTGCAAGATGCGTAGCGCGACATCATAAATTTGTTCGACGCTCATCGTTTTTGAGGTGAGCGAAACATAAGTGATTGGCCAAGAAGCCGAACTGGATTTGTAGACCTTAGGATTTGCCCGTAGAGCGGCCGGCAGATCGGCGCGGGCGGCGCTGACGGCGCCTTGCACTTCGCGCGCGGCGCTATTCGTGTCGTGATCGAGGCCGAACATGAGGGAGACGACAGTCGTTCCCATCCCGCTCCGCGAACGGATCTCGCTAACGTCCGCGATGGCCCCGAGACGACGCTCCAAAGGAGTCGCTACCGCCGTCGCCATGACTTTCGGACTAGCGCCGGGCATCTGCGCGGTAACATAGACGACCGGGCGATCGAATTCGGGCATTGGCGCCGCAGGAAGACGGAACGCAGCCAGCGCCCCGCCCAGCGCGATGGCGATCGTCAGCAGCGTCGTCGCGACCGGCCGTCGAATGAAAGGAGTTGAAATGTTCATTCGCCGGCCCGCTGGGGGAAAAGGCCCTCCTCTCCCCGGAACTGGCAGCGTAACCGATCAAATAGAAGGTAAACGACGGGCGTGGTGAAGAGCGTGAGTATCTGGCTGACCGCAAGGCCGCCGATAATAGCAACGCCCAGAGGTTGGCGTAGCTCCGCCCCGACGCCGGCTCCCACCATCAGCGGCAGCGCGCCTGCCATGGCGACAAGCGTCGTCATCAGAATCGGCCGCAAGCGCAAGATGCATGCCTGACGTATCGCCGCTCGGGGCGCCAGTCCTGCTTCACGCCGCGCCGTGAGCGCGAAATCGATCATCATGATCGCGTTTTTCTTCACGATGCCAATCAACAGGACGAGGCCGATAATCCCGAGCACGCCGAGTTCGTTCCCTGAGAGAGTCAGCGCCGCGAGCGCGCCGGCGCCGGCGGAAGGAAGAGTCGAGATGATGGTGAGCGGGTGAACGAAGCTCTCGTAGAGCACGCCGAGCACGATATAGACGCAGACAAGCGCTGCGAGAATGAGGAGAAGTTCGTCGTCGAGCGACTCCTCGAAGGCAAGCGCCGCGCCCTGAAAATGCATGCGCACGCCAGCCGGCGCGCTGAGATCCCGCCAGGCGCGCCTTACTTCATCGACGGCCGCTCCCAGCGCGACGCCCGGACGCAGATCGAAGGAGATGGATGTTGCGGGAAAGGGACCGAAATGCTCGATCTGCAATGGCGCCGGCCGCACCGTGGCCTGCGCGATCGCGGAAAGCGGCGTCTGCGCGGCGTTTGAAAGAGATGAAGGCAGACAGAGATCGAGAATTGACTGCGGCTCGCGAACGAAATCGGGGTCGACTCCCAGGATGACGCGCCGTTGGTTCGATTGCGTGAAGATCGTCGAGACGATTCGTTGGCCAAAGGCGTCGTAGAGCGCATTGTCAACCGTCGCGAGCGTGATGCCAAATCGGGCCGCCGTATCGCGATCGATGTCAAGATAGACGCCCAGCCCTTTCTCTTCCTGCGTCGCGCCGACATTTTCGATCTCAGGCAGAGCCCTCAAATGCTCCAGAAAAACTGGAGCAATCTTGTCAAGCGTGTTCGGTTCGGCTGCTTCGAGAACAAGCCGGTATTGCGCGCGGCCAAGACCAGGGTCGATGGCGAGATCCTGTGCCGGCCACAAATTGAGCTTTACTCCTGATATGCTTGCGCTGTCGATCCCGAGTCGCCGCGCAATCTCCGCCGCGCTCGATTGGCGTACGCCGCGCGGTTTCAGATCGATGAGAAAGCGCCCGGCGTTTGGCGTGACGACCGCGCCATCGACCCCAATGTAGGACGCCAAACGCGCGACATCTGGATCAGCGAGAAGGACATCGGCGAGCGCTGCCTGCCGCTCGCTCATTTTGGCGAAGGAAACGTCGCCCGGCGCGAGAGAAACAGCCTGAATGAGCCCAGTGTCCTGGACGGGAAAAAAGCCCTTTGGAACGATGATATAGAGAAGGACCGTTGCGACCAGCGCGCCGAACGCGACCAGAAGCGTCGCGCGCTGGCGCTCAAGCGCAAAATCGAGAACCCCAGCGTAAACGCCAACGATCGAGTCGAACACGCCTTCGCGCCGATGGCCATTTCGTGGCGGACGGTTCCGCAGAAGGCGCGCGCACATCATCGGCGCGAGCGTGAGGGACACCACCGCCGAAATGGCGATCGTCACCGCGAGGGTGACTGCAAACTCGCGGAACAACCTGCCGATCACGCCCGTCATGAACAGAAGCGGGATCAGAGCGGCGATGAGCGAAACAGTCAGCGAGACAATCGTGAAGCCAATTTCCTTCGAGCCGACAAGCGCCGCCTCAAAAGGCTTCTTGCCCGCTTCGACATGCCGGGCGATGTTCTCGATCATGACGATCGAATCGTCGACCACGAATCCAGCGCCGATCGTTAGCGCGAGCAGCGTCAGATTATTGATGCTGAACCCCAGGAAATGCATGGCGGCGAACGCGCCGATCAGCGACAGCGGCGCCGACAGGCTGGGGATCAGCGTGGCGCGAATGTCGCGCAGGAACAGGAAGATCGCTATGACCACAAGGATAACCGCGACGACGAGATCATGTTCCACATCGCGGACAGAGGCGCGGATCGTTCCCGTCCGGTCGGACAGCAGCGCGACGTCGACGCCGGGCGGCAACGTCTGCTTCATCCCCGGCAGCGCCTGCTTAATCGCGTCTACGACGGCGACCACATTGGCGCCCGGCTGACGGCGAACATCGAGAATAACCGCAGGCGTACGGTTGGACCACGCCGCAAGCCGATCATTCTCGGCGCCCTCCACCACGGTCGCGATCTCTGAAAGCTGGACAGGCGCCCCGTTGCGATAGGCAACGACGAGCCGCTCATATTCTTCGACATTTTCCAGTCGGTCATTCGCGTTGATCTGATAGGCGCGTGAAGGACCTTCGAAGGACCCCTTGGGCATATTGACGTTAGCGGCGCCGATCGTTGTGCGCAGATCGTCGAGATTGAGGCCATAGGCCGAGGCGGCGTCCGGATTAACTCTTATGCGCACGGCAGGCCGTTCTCCGCCGCCGATCGAGACAAAGCCGACGCCGGCCATTTGTGAAATCTTCTGTGCGAGGCGGGTGTCCGCGAACTCCTGGACTCGATGCAACGGCAGGGAGTCGGACGTGACGGCAAGCGTCAGAACCGGCGCGTCGGCCGGATTGATCTTCACATAGCTCGGCGGCGCCGGCAGGTCGCTTGGCAGGAGGCTTTGCGCCACATTGATCGCGGCCTGAGTCTGTTGCTCGGCGACATCAAGCGGCAGATCGAGCGAGAATTGCAGCGTGACGATCGAGGCGCCTGCTGAACTCGTCGAACTCATTTGATCGAGGCCGGGCATCTGACCAAGCTGACGCTCGAGCGGAGAGGTAATGGCGCTCGCCATCACCTCGGGGCTGGCGCCCGGGTAGAATGTCCTGACCTCGATCGTCGGATAGTCGACGGATGGAAGAGTCGACACGGGAAGAAAGATGAACGCAACGACGCCAGCGAGAAGGATCGAGACCATCGACAACGTCGTCGCGACGGGACGGCGGATGAAGAAAGCCGAAGGATTCACTCTTCGAGCGCCTTCACCCTGGCGCCGTCGCGCAAACGGTCAGCGCCGGCGACGACCAGACGGTCGCCGGCCTTAAGTCCGGAAACCACCACTGTCTTCTCGCCTTCCGCCCACCCGAGCTCAATGGGCCGCGCGACCGCGACGTTGTCGGCCGAGACGACATAGGCGAATGGCCCTTTCGGTCCATATTGAACGGCGCTCGTCGGAACGATAATGGCCTCCCGTAGCGTCTCCGCTACAACCCGCACGTTGACGAACTGGTTCGGGAATAACGAGAGGTTCGCGTTATCGAACTGCGCCTTGAATTTCACCGTGCCGGTCGTCGGATCGATCTGAGAGTCGAGGCCTGCAACCTCTCCATGCGCGATGACCCTCCGCCCAGTACGATCATAGATCGTCACGCTCGGTTTCTTGCCGGCGCGGAGCGCCTCCATCATCTGCGGCAGACGATCCTCGGCGACAGGAAAAACGACCGCGATCGGCTGCAGTCTGGTGAGGACAGCGAGACTGTCCCCGCCTGCCTGCACATAATTGCCCAGATCGATCTGGCGGAGGCCGACGCGACCGGCGACCGGCGCGACGATGCGGCAATATTCGAGGTTGAGCGCGGCGTTTTCGACATTGGCTTCGTCGATCTCCACGAGCCCTTTATATTGCCGCACGAGCGAGGCCTGAGTGTCGAGCTGCTGGCGCGAGACGAACTTCTGCGCAGCGAGACGCCCGTAACGTTCGAAATCAAGGCGCGCATTATCGAGCAACGCCTTGTCGCGGATGAGCTGTCCCTGGGCTTGGCGTAGCGCATGGCGGTAAGGTCGAGGGTCAATTTCGGCGAGCAAGTCGCCCTCCTTGACCATCTGCCCTTCCTTAAAACCGATTCGCGTCACCCGTCCCGAGATCTGCGCCTTCACCGCCACGGTCGAAAGCGGCGTCACCGTCCCGAGCGCCTTGAGAGTCACCTCAAGATCGCCTTTCGCAGCGACTGCGACGCCGACGGGGGTGGCGGATGCTTCTCCCTTGCTCGCGGACGCGCCGTGTCGCGCATCGCTCCACCGCCAGAAGGCGAACCCCAGCACGCTCAGCGTGACGGTTACAGCCGTCCACAAGACGAGCAGGCGTCGGATCCGGCGGGCGCGCCCGCCGTCCGCTCTGCCGGCGCGAAGCGATGCGCCGATCGTCGGTTCGAAGTTCATTATCAGTTAAGCTGCGTCTGGCCGCCAACTGACGCGTCGCCGCAAGACGCCGCCCAAGTTTCACACAGCATGAGACCCCCGGTGAATTGGTTTGGATTGGCGAACCCGGCGCGACAACATTTTCGATAAATGGAGGCCCCACACCCAATAATGCGCTTAAGCGATGCTCCAATAATGTGAAAAGAAGCGGCAGGGTTTCGAGCCGCGATACGACGCCGCCTTCGAAAAAGAGTCGTCAAAGCGCCCGACATTTTGAGTGATCAGCCGTCTCTCTCCAGTCAATGTCCGGACCAGAATGTCCCGCAAATTTGGAGCCCATAGTATAACATCTCAGAGTAACGTTACGGTCACAGTGCGCACGGAATCAGCTGAATTTATCCTGTGATCGCGCGTGAACGGATCGGTCGCCTGTCGTCCGGCGTCAGGACCTTTACGGCCGAAGCGGCGGCGGCGTTCGCCGGCTGTATTTCCGCTCCCTGCCGACGAGTTTCGTTTCCGCCTCCCTCTTGTCTTCGGCACGAAAGACGCTTGAGCCATCGCCTCAATACAAACCTGGATGCAGTAAGAGAGCCGCAGCAGCTTGAGTGATCCGAGAAGGCGTTAGGTCCTCGCGGTCCCGGATGGAAATCCACAAAATGCCGTCCTCGGGAATCAGCTTGGCTAGCTACCTCGCGGCAATGATTGGGTCTTTGGTCCATAGGCCGGCGGGGCGGAGCCTTTGGCCAAGGCGAGACTGAAGGTCGTGAGGAATCTTCCGATAATTGCAGAGCCGGCCGTTGCGATTTGGGAGGCGTTTGACCATAAGGACCGGAGCGCCTGTGGACTTCAACGACTTACCTGGGAAATTGCGGGGATGGGTTTCAAATGTGGCATCGTCGGCCTGCCGAATGTGGGCAAGTCGACCCTTTTCAACGCGCTCACGCAGACCGCAGCCGCGCAGGCCGCGAACTATCCCTTCTGCACCATCGAGCCCAATGTCGGCGAGGTCGCCGTTCCCGACCCGAGGCTGGAGCAACTGGCCAGGATCGCCGGCTCAAGGGAGATTATCCCGACCCGGCTGACCTTCGTCGACATCGCAGGACTCGTGCGCGGCGCCTCGAAGGGCGAAGGACTCGGCAATCAGTTCCTCGCCAATATCCGCGAATGCGACGCGATCGCCCATGTCGTGCGCTGTTTCGAGGACGGCGACGTGACCCATGTCGAGGGCGGCGTCGACCCGATCCGAGACATTGAGACGATCGAGACCGAACTGATGCTCGCCGATCTCGAAAGTCTCGAAAAGCGCGTGGTGGCAATGGAGA